>NZ_JBHXBO010000010.1:0-40252 GCF_042726775.1 Oerskovia sp. NPDC060287 | reverse complement strand
ACTCCCCCCCAAACCGTTTCTTGCCCTGGGGCCGCCCGGCCGGGCCCGCCGGCCGCCGCCGGGGCGCCCCGCGCGGGGGCCGCTTCCGGGCGGGGCGCCGGGCCGGTCCGCGCGCCTCTCAGTCGGCGAACCCGGCGGGCAGGGGCTGGGCGTGCACGACGACGAGCCGCTGGGTGGGCCGTGTCATGGCCACGTACAGGTCGGAGGCGCCCGAGGTCCCGGCGAGGATCTCGGCCGGCTCGACCAGGACGACGGCGTCGAACTCGAGGCCCTTGCTCTGCGTGGGGCTCAGGACCGTCAGGGCTGCGGCGAGCGCGCCGGGGAGGGCAGCGGCCGGACCGGTGAGCAGCGGCGTCGAGCCGTGGGCCTCGACCAGCCGCTCGCGCACCTCGGTCACGCGCCCGGCCGGTGCGACCACCGCGACCCGGCCCGCGCCGTCGGGCCCGACGAACTCCGCGAGGGCCGCACGGACCCGCGCGACGACCTCGTGACCCACACCTGCCCTGCCCTCGACCGGGGCCAGGACGAGCGCGCCCGGGACGTCGCGCGCCGAGGTGAGCGACGACGTCGGGAGGCCCGACGCGGCCGCGAACCGCTGCGCCGTGTCCGCGATCTGGGTGGGTGTGCGGTAGTTGACGGTCAGCGTCGCCTGCCGCCACGCGTCGCGCAGCAGCGGGTCGAGCATGCTCGCCCAGGACCGGGCGCCCGCGAGGGAGGACGTCTGGGCGACGTCGCCGACGATCGTCATGGACCGCGTGGGGCACCGACGCACCAGGGCGCGCCACGCCATCGCGGAGAGCTCCTGTGCCTCGTCGACCACGACGTGCGCGTAGGTCCACGTACGGTCCTGGGCGGCCCGCTCGGCCGTGGTCAGACGCGATCCGCCGCCGCCGAAGCGGTCGGCGAGGATCTCGGCACCGACGATCCCGCCGCCGGCCCCCGAGGACTCCAGGACCTGTCGTGCGTACTCGAGGTTCGCCGCGCGGTCCGCGGCCTCGGCCTTGGCCTGGGCGCGCGCCGCCTGGTCGTCCTCGCCCAGGAGCTCGGCCGCCTCGTCGAGCAGCGGCACGTCGGCGGGCGTCCACGGAGAACCCTTGGGACGGGCGAGAGCCGCGCGGTCCGCACGTGACATGTCGGGTGCCGCCTCGGCGAGGCGGTGCGGCTTGACGAACAGGTCCTCGATCAGGCGCTCGGGAGTCAGCGGCATCCAGGCGAGGTTGAGCGCGATCCGGATCTCGCGCTGGCGTCGCAGGTCGTCGATCACCTCGGCCCGCTCCTCGGGCGCGACCGGCCCGCCGAGCTCGGCCAGGTACTGGTCGGCGAGCCGGCCCAGCATCTCGCGGACGAACGGGACCCGCGCGAGGTTGTGCGGCTTGTGCGTGCGGTGGGCCTTGGCGATCGCGTCGCGCACGTCGGAGCGTCGGACCACCAGGTCGTGCCCGTCGATGCGCAGGTGCTGGTCCTCGGCGGGCACGCGCTGGCGCGCGCGGACCGCCCGCTGGACGATCCTGGCCCAGGACGCGCGGCCCTTGATGCGGGCCACCTCGGGGGACTCCTCGCCGTCCGCGACGAGTCCTGGGAGCAGCTCGGCGATCGTCGTGCTCACGACCCCGGTCTCCCCGAGCGAGGGCAGGACCTGGTCGATGTAGTGCAAGAAGGACAGGCTGGGGCCGACCAGCAGGACGCCCGAGCGCTCGAGCAGCCGGCGGTGGGCGTACAGCAGGTAGGCCGCGCGGTGCAGCGCGACGGCGGTCTTGCCCGTCCCCGGTCCGCCCTGGACGACGAGCGCTCCCGCGAGCTCGGAGCGGATGATCGCGTCCTGCTCGGCCTGGATCGTCGCGACGATGTCGCCCATCCGGCTCGTCCGCCCGGCCGCCATCGCGGCGAGCAGGGCTCCCTCGCCCGAGAGCGAGGACTGCGGGGCCGCGTCGGACGACAGGTCGAGGACCTCGTCCTCGAGCCCGGTCACGCTGCGTCCCTTGGTCACGAGGTGCCGACGGCGTCGCACCCCGTCGGGGTGGGCGGCGGTCGCCCGGTAGAAGGCCTGGGCGGCAGGGGCCCGCCAGTCGGTCAGGATCGAGGCGTGGTCCTCGTCGGACAGGCCGATCCTGCCGACGTAGCGCGTCGTGCCGTCGTCGAGGTCGAGGCGCCCGAAGGTCAGGCGTTCCTCGACGGACTCGAGCTGAGCGAGCCTGTCCTCGTAGAGGGTCGCGAACGCGTCGCGCTCGCTGCGGTTCTGGGGGGAGCCCGAGGGGCCGCCGCGGCGGACGCCTGCGAGGCGTGCCCGGGTCGCGGCACGGAGCTCGTCGAGGCGGCCGTAGAGCGTGTCGACGACGAGCTGCTCCTTGCCGATCTCCTCCTGCCGTCCGGAGGGCTGGTGGTCCGGCGTGGCCGGGACCTGTCCGTCCGGAGCCCGTGTCCTGCTCGTCCGGTCGCTCGTCTCGCGCACCCTGATCCGTCCTGTCCTCTGGTCCCACGTGGCCCGCTCGCGCACCCCCACGATGCAGCCGTCCATTATTGCCGATCCGCGCGGTCTCGGGTGCCATCCGACCGAGGCGCGGACCGGGGCGCGGACCTGCCGCTCGCCCGTCGGTGCCGGTGTGCCCGGCACGCCGGGCGGCGCAGGAGGTCCGTCCGCATCCCACCGCGAGGCAGCGCTGTCCTCTACGATCGGGAACCATGGCGAGAGTGGGGAGTGCGCGTCGTGGTGACTGACCCGGTGCCGCCCCGTGCGCAGGACGGGGCCCCTGACGTCCTGTCGCCCGAGGACCTGCTGCGGGTCCTGCTCGTCGAGGACGACGACGGGGACGCGATCCTGGTCGAGGCGTTGCTCGAGGACGCGAGCGTCAACGTCGAGCTGCACCGCGCGACCGCGCTCGACGCCGCCCTGGAGAAGCTCGGCATGCACGACGTGCACTGCATCCTCCTGGACCTCGGTCTGCCCGACGCGGTGGGCCTGTCCGCGGTCGAGCGGCTGCAGTCGCGGCCGAACCCGCCGGCCCTCGTCGTCCTGACAGGGCACACCGGGATCGACCTCGGGGTCCAGGCCGTGGCGGCCGGCGCCGACGACTATCTCGTCAAGGGCGAGGTCGACGGCGACCTCCTCGGCCGCTCGGTCCGGTACGCCGTGCAGCGGCGTCGTTCCAAGGAGCAGCAGCGCGCGCTGTACCGCAGCGAGGTCCGCGCCGCGGAGACGGCGCGCCTCGAGCGTGCCCTCCTGCCCAAGGCACTCGTCTCGGACGAGCGGATCGCGGTCATGGTCGGCTACATCCCGGGGGGCAACGGGCTGCTCGGCGGCGACTTCTACGACGCCGTCGAGCGCAGCGACGGGAGCGTCCTGTGCCTGATCGGTGACGTCGCGGGGCACGGACCGGACGAGGCCGCGCTCGGGGCGACGCTGCGCACGGCGTGGCGCACGCTCGTCCTGTCGGACGTCGCCCCCGACCAGATCCTGCCGCTCGTCGAGCGCGTCCTGGTACCTGAGCGTGCCCGCCCCGAGGTGTTCGTCACGCTGTGCCAGGTCGTCATCTCCGCCGACCGTTCCGGGGTCGACCTCTATCTCGCGGGGCACATGCCGCCGCTGCTCCTGCAGGACTCGTGCTCGGAGCTCCCGACGACGTCGCGCGGTCGGGCGCTCGGCATCCCCGTGGGCGGGGGCTGGAGCGCCGAGCACGTGGAGCTCGAGGCGCCCTGGGCGCTCATGCTCTACACCGACGGGCTCATCGAGGCGACCCTGGCGGAGGATCCGGCGGTCCCCGGGACGGGCTTCGTCCCCGGGGCGCCTGGTCGCCGGGAGCGGTTGGGGGTCGCGGGGCTCCTCGCCGCGGTCGACACGGAGATCACGCACGGGGGCGAGGGGCTCGTCGAGCGCGTCTTCCGCCGCGTCCGAGACCTGCACGGCGGGCCGCTGGCCGACGACGCGGCGGTCCTCGTCGTCGGGTGGGGCGGACCGGACCAGGCAGCCCGCGGCGAGCGGACCGCGACCCTCGCAGACTCCGACGAGTGGTCGCAGTGACGACAGGCCCGGCGGCGGCGGGGGGAGCGCCTGCCGAGGGCGAGCCTCGTGCAGCCTCCGCGAGCCCCGCGACGCCCGCGCCGTCCCCGACCCGCACCGACGCTGCGGACGGCAGGCGGCCGGGCACCGACCGCGAGCCCGAGATCCTTGCGGGGACCGCCCCACAGGGCGCGTCCCTGCGGCGCCGTCTCGGTGTCCTCCTGGTGGTCGCCGCGGCGATCCTCCTCGCGGTCCTCGTGACCTCGGTCGTCGCGCTCGTCAACGTCGTGCGCATCCAGGACGAGGTGACCAACCCCTACTTCACCGCCATCACCCAGGCCGACACGGCCTACATCTCGCTCGTCGACGCCGAGTCGTCGGTGCGGGCCTTCCTCGCGACGGGGGCCGAGGTCAACCTCGAGCCGTTCGAGCGCTCGATCGGCTCGGACGGCTCCGTGTCCCTCCACGACGACGCGACGTCGGAGGTGCTCTCGGTGTCCCCTCCCGTGGCGGCCGCGCTGGACCGGGCGTCGACCGCCATCCACGAGTGGGCGCTGGGGTACGCCCTGCCGTCCGTCCAGAAGGTCCAGGACGGCGCCCCGGACGCCGTGACGACCGACGACAAGCTCGAGGGCGCCCGACTGTTCGACGACGCCCGGGTCGCGACGAGGGACTACATCACCGTCCTGCGTTCCGTCCGGTCGGAGAAGGTCGAGGCGCTCGAGAGCTGGACGCAGGTGCTGTTCGGTTCGGTCGTCGTCCTCGTCCTCGCTGCGCTGCTCGTGGGCGCGGTCCTGTGGAGCGTGCTCAAGCGATGGATCACCGAGCCCGTGACCTCCCTCGCCCACCAGGTCCGGGTCGTCAGCGGCGGTCGGCTGCGGCAGCCGGTCGCGGTCAGCGCACCCGGCGAGATCGGGGCGCTCGCGATCGACATCGAGCACATGCGTCAGGAGCTCGTGAGCCAGGTGGCCGAGATCCGCGCCTCGCACGAGGAGGTCGAGCTCTCCCACGAGCTGCTCGCGGCCCAGGCCCAGGAGCTCGAGCGGTCGAACCGTGACCTCGAGCAGTTCGCCTACGTCGCCTCGCACGACCTCCAGGAGCCGTTGCGCAAGGTCGCGTCGTTCACCCAGCTGCTGCAGAAACGGTACGGCGGACAGCTCGACGACCGCGCGGACCAGTACATCGAGTTCGCGGTCGACGGCGCCAAGCGCATGCAGCGGCTGATCCAGGACCTGCTCGGGTTCTCGCGCGTCGGGCGGACCGGGACCGAGCGGGTCCAGGTCGACCTCGAGAAGGCGCTCGCGGTGGCCCTGTCGGACCTCGAGGACAAGATCGCCGCGACGGGAGCCGTCGTGACGCACGACCCGCTCCCGACGGTGCGGGGAGAGAAGGCGCTGCTCGAACAGCTCCTCGTCAATCTCGTGGGCAACGCGATCAAGTTCCGCGACCCGGAGCGTCCGCCGGTCGTCCACGTCGGCGTCCGGGCGAGCGAGCGCTCGTGGGAGCTGAGCGTGGTCGACAACGGGATCGGGATCGACGCGCAGTACGCCGAACGGGTGTTCGTCATCTTCCAGCGGCTGCACCCCAAGGACGTCTACGAGGGGACGGGGATCGGCCTCGCGCTGTGCAAGCGGATCGTGGAGTACCACGGCGGCCGCATCTGGCTCGAGCCGACCGAGGGCGGCGGGACGACGGTCCGGTTCACGATCGCGCACGCCTACGATCCCTCCGCCGCGGGCCACCGGCCCTCGCCGGACGCTCCGTAGCCGACCGGGCCCGCGACCTGGCGCCACGTGCTGAGACGTGGAGGCACGCTCGTCGACTAGGCTCGCGGCGTGGCCCCGGAGGACCGGGGCGACCTGGGGACGACGGACTGCGGGGACACGGCATGAGCAACGGGCACAAGGTGATCGACGTCCTGCTGGTCGAGGACGACCCGGGCGACGTCCTGATGACGCGTGAGGCGTTCGAGGACCACAAGGTCACGAACCGGCTCTCGGTCGTCAGCGACGGTGTCAGCGCGATGGCCTTCCTGCGCAAGGAGGGGGAGTACACGGACGCGCCCACCCCGGACCTGATCCTGCTGGACCTGAACCTCCCGCGGATGGACGGGCGCGAGGTCCTCGGCGAGCTCAAGTCGGACCCGGCCCTCCGGCAGATCCCCGTGGTCGTGCTCACGACGTCGGAGGCCGAGGAGGACGTCGTCCGTTCCTACTCGCTGCACGCGAACGCCTACGTGACCAAGCCCGTCGACTTCGACCGGTTCATCGACGTCGTCCGTCAGATCGACGACTTCTTCGTCACCGTGGTCCGCCTCCCCGGTCGCTGAGACGACAGGCGACGCCCCGAGCAGGTGCGTGCCGGCGTGCTCGCGCCCCGTGGCACGGCACGCTCCGGGCGTACCGAGGGGAGGGCCTCGTGCCGGGAAGGTTCCGGCGGTGCGTGGTGTTGTCCTGATCGAACCGCCGACGAGCGGGCTGCGCGGGGACCTCGACGGTCCCGGTCGGCTCCCCGCCCCGGCGGGCGGCAGGGATCGCACGACGACGGAGGAGCTTCTGGTGTTGGACCCACGAGGGATCTACGAGGTGGACGAGGCCGCGGTGGCGCGCGTCCTGCCCGCGGCGACGCATGCACAGGAGGGGACCTCGCTCCGCGCGGTCGGCCCGGTCCTGCTGCACTCGGTGCGCGGGTTCGTGGACGCCGGCACGGCCGGTGACCTCGCGGTCGAGCACCTGCTCGAGGAGTTCGAGGTCACACGCCTGGTGACGTTCGACGTGGACCAGCTCCTCGACTACCGCTCGAAGCGCGTGACGATGGTCTTCGATGCGGACCGGTGGGCCTCGTACGACGAGCCGTTCCTCGCGATCGATCACGTGCGCGACGCAGAGGGGACGGGCTTCCTGCTCCTCCACGGTATCGAGCCGGACCTCCAGTGGGAGCGCGTGGTCGCTGCGCTGCGCGAGCTCGTGCACCGCTTCGACGTCTCGCTCGTCGTGGGCTTCCACGGCATCCCCATGGGCATCCCGCACACGCGTCCCCTCTCGGTGACGGCGCACGCGACCCGGCGCGAGCTGATCGAGGACCACACGTCGTGGTTCGGCACGGTCAAGGTCCCTGGCTCGCTGGCCGCGCTGCTCGAGCTGCGTCTCGGGGAGTCGGGGCACGACGCCCTGGGGTTCACGGTCCACGTCCCGCACTACCTCGCGCAGTCGCCGTTCCCGCCGGCGGCGGTCGTCGCCCTCGAGAACGTCCAGCGGTCGACGGGTCTCGACCTGCGCGTCGCGGCGCTCGCGGACGCGTCCCAGGAGGCCGTCCAGGAGGTCGAGCGGCAGATGGCCGAGTCCGAGGAGGTCACGGCCGTGGTGCGCGCGCTCGAGGAGCAGTACGACGCGTTCGCCCGCTCGGTGGGCCGCACGAGCCTGCTCGCGGACTCCGCTCCCATCCCGACGGCGGACGAGCTCGGGGCCGAGTTCGAGCGCTTCCTCGCCCAGCAGGGTGGCGAGTGACCGGTCCCTCGCGGAGGTTCTGCGGAGGTTGTGGGGACGAATCACGGTATTTCCCGGCGTTTGACGTGGCGAACCTCACCTTGACCGTGCAAAACTAGGTCTCGTTGCAGTGACGTGCTCGAGACATGCCTTCGCGTGAACCGGTGTCGACGCAGCAGGATCCCGGTCCGCCGGGGTCGTGCCTGTCCAGCCGGCGGTCGCCACGACCGGAACCACGCGGAGCGGGTCGTGGGTCCGGCTGCGACGGCTCGATGAACGGGCGAAGGGTCCGTTCGCGGATGTCCCCCGGTTGGACAGAAGGTACGAGGAACAGCATGGCGCAGGGTTCTGTGAAGTGGTTCAACGCTGAGAAGGGCTATGGGTTCATCGCCCAGGACGACGGCGGAGCCGACGTCTTCGTCCACTACTCGGCGATCGAGGCCCAGGGCTACCGGTCGCTCGAAGAGGCTCAGCGTGTCGAGTTCGAGATCACCCAGGGGCCCAAGGGCCCGCAGGCGGAGAACGTCCGCCCGCTCTGATCTCCCTGATCTTCTCCCGGTTCTCGCGAGCCGGATCCGGAGGCCGCACCCCCAGGGGTGCGGCCTCCGGTGTCATGAGGTCCCAGGCCCGACGACGTCGCGCGAGGCCGCGTCGGACGCACCTGGGCGGGTGGCGCCGTCGGGCACGGGGAGCGGGAGATCGTCCTCGAGCGGGACCGCCGTGCCCGTGAAGCGTCGTACCTCTTCCCCGGCGAGGAGGGTCGCGGGGACCGGGAGGCTGCGCAGGGCGCGCGCCAGGCCCGGGTCGTCGAGCCCGAACGGCACGGGGTCGTCCTGGGCCGCCTGGTTCTCGTCGGCGGAGGTCGCGTCGTCGACCGGGCGCACGACGACCAGGACGAGGTTCCCGTAGCGGCGCCCCTTGAGCTGACCCGGTTCGGCGATCAGTCCGATCCGGCCCTCGGTGGTTGCGCCCGTCGAGAACGGGGTGAGGGCCGCGGCAGCGGTCGCGAGCTCTCTGCGGACCAGCGCGAGCGGCGGTCGGTCCGCGCAGTTGGCGAGGTAGACGCCGCCGGGGCGCAGGACGCGCAGCGCCTCGCGGACGAAGCCGACCGTCGTGACGTGCGCGGGAGTGGTGTCACCCGCGAAGACGTCGCGCACCACGACGTCGACGCTCGAGTCCGGCAGCGTCGCGAGCTCGGCCCGTGCGTCTCCGGCGCGCAGCCGGAGCCGCGGTGCGCGGGGGAGGGCGAACCACTCACGGACACGGGCGACGAGGTCGGCGTCGAGGTCCACCGCGATCTGGCGCGAGTCCGGTCGTTCGTGCTCGACGTAGCGCGCGAGCGTGCAGCCTGCCGCGCCGAGGTGCACGACACGCAGCGGTCCTGCCGGGAGGGCCCCCAGGACCGCGGCCATCTGCTGCATGTACTCGAACGTCAGGAGGCCCGGGTCTGCGAGGTCCAGGTGCGAGCTGGGGACGCCGTTGACCATGAGCGTCACGCCCGTGCTGCCGTCCGGGTCGGGGACCAGCTCGGCCGTCCCGGTCGACGTCTGGACCTCACCCGCGGGGAGCTCGTGGACGCTCTCCGCACCGCGAGGCCGGGTGCCGCCTCGAGCCCGCCGAGGGGCCGGGGAGGGCTCTGTGGGTGCCGAGGTGGATGCTGGGGAGCGACGGGACGTCCGTCGGGAGGACTTGCGAGGCATGGGTCCACCGTAGGGGCATCGCGCGGGCGGGTCGGCGTCGGACGGGCGGACGGCCCGCCCGGACGGATTGACTTTCGTCGAACAGGTGTTCGATAGTTGACTTCGGAGGTGTTGAGATGACTACGCAGCACAGGGTCTCGCCGGGTGCGCTCGCCCCTGACGTCGCTCGGCTCCTCGCGCGGGCCGACGCCGAGATCATCGCGGCGAACCTCGCGGCAGACCCGGCAGAGCGGTTCGTCCACGCCCACCTCGGGGCTCTGCGCGCCGCTGCGGCGGTCGTCGCGCTGCGGGGCAGGCCCTCCGCGCGCTCCCGGGCCCGCTCGGTCTGGGACCTGCTGGCCGTCGTCGAGCCTGGTCTCGCGGCCTGGTCGGTCTACTTCGCGGGCGGGGCACGGATCCGGGCGGCGGTGGACGCCGGGAGGTTCGACGCGGTCGACCCTGGGCGCGCCGAGGAGATCATGGTCTGCGCCGAGGACTTCCGTGACGAGGTCGCGATGATCATCGACCCGGACGCAGGGTTCGTCCGGCATCCCACGCTCCGGGTCGTGGCCTCGTGACGGGCAGGCCCCTCCTCGAGGGGGCAGGTGTTCCGTGAGCCGCGGCCCGCGCTCCGCCCAGGCGCACCGGGACTGGGGGACGGACGAGACGGGGTGCTCCGTCCTGCACGTCGACATGGACGCCTTCTTCGCCTCGGTCGAGCTCCGCCGTCGACCTGAGCTGAGGGGGCGCCCGGTCGTGGTCGGCGGGTCGGAACGCAGCGTGGTCCTCGCGGCCACGTACGAGGCTCGCGCCTTCGGCGTCCACTCGGCCATGCCCATGGCTCTCGCCCGGAGGCTGTGCCCGCAGGCCGTCGTGCTTCCTCCGGACCACCGGGCGTACCAGGAGGCCTCGCGGGCGGTCATGGAGATCGTCCACGAGGTCACGGCGCTGGTCGAGCAGATCAGCATCGACGAGGCCTTCCTCGACGTGAGCGGAGCCCGGCGCCGGCTGGGTGCCCCCACGGTGATCGCGAGGAACCTCCGTGAGCGCGTGCAGGCAGAGGTGGGCATCACGTGCTCGGTGGGGATCGCCACGACCAAGTTCGTCGCGAAGCTCGCCTCGACGCACGCCAAGCCCGACGGCATGATGCTGGTGCCTGCCGCCGCGACCGTTCCGTTCCTGCGGACGCTTCCGGTCGGCGCGCTGTGGGGCGTGGGGGAGCGGACCGAGAAGCTGCTCGCCGACTGGGGCATCACGACGGTCGCCGAGCTCGCGGACACCGAGGTCTCGGCCGTGCAGGCGGCCGTGGGCAAGGCCGCGGGCGCGCACCTCCACGACCTCGCGTGGGGCAGGGACCCGCGTCCCGTCGAGCCCGGGCGTGCCGAACGGAGCATCGGTGCCGAGACGACCTTCGAGCACGACCTGTACGACTCCGCGGTGATCGGCTCGGCCCTGCTGGGGCTCGCAGACCGGTGCGGCGCGCGGCTTCGGCACCAGGGGCTCGTGGCACGGACCGTCAGCGTCAAGGTCCGAACGTCGGACTTCCGGACCTTCACGCGTTCGAGGACCCTGCGCGCTCCGACGGACGTCGCGCAGGAGATCCACCAGGTGGCCCGCGAGCTCGTCGAGTCGGTGGACCGCAGGGGTCTCCCGGTGCGGCTCGTCGGGGTGAGGGCGGAGAACCTCGAGGCCCGGAGCACCTCGACGCTCCAGCCCACCCTCGACGAGGCGGTGCAGGAGGAGGCAGGGACGCGGCGCGCGGCCGAGGAGACGCTCGACCGGATCCGGGACCGTTTCGGGGTGAATTCGATCGGTCCGGCGTCCACCCGTCGACGCTCGACTACCACCAGGGCGGATGTCGATCTATCCTGAGAGGGACACACTTCAACTGCTGACACCCGGGGGTGCCCATGCCTCTGTCTGAGTACGAGCAGCGCGTACTGGAACAGATGGAAAGAGCGCTGACCTCGGATGATCCGCGGTTGGCGACCACACTTCAGTCCACGCCCCGCAAGTCCGGCCTGCGCTATGTCGCGGCAGGGATCGGCGTGGTCGGCGGACTCCTCCTTCTCGTCGTCGGGGCGGCCACGGCCAACCCGTGGCTCGGGGTGGCCGGGTTCGTCGTGATGTTCGCGGGGGTGGCCTTCGCCTTCTCCGCACCGCGCAAGCGCGCGAGCGGCCCGGTGGGCGTCGTCGACGGAGACGGGAAGGTCACGCCGCCCCGCGGCACCACCAAGAGCTCACCCTCCGGTCAGGGCTTCCTCACCCGACTGGAAGAGCGCTGGGACCGTCGACGTGAGCAGGGCGGTCGCTGAGTCCCTCGCGGACGCCGGTGACCACCTGCTCGAGCAGCGAGGTGAGCGTCTCCGCCCCGGGCGACTGCCAGGTGCGGGCGTAGCGTTCGGCCTCGACGGCTGACGTGAGCGTCACCAGCGCGTCCGTCGTCGACACGGGAAGCTGCCTTCCGGTGCGTGCGACCACCTGGGCGACCACGAGAGCCGGCACGTTGCGCAGCGTCGCCGAGGCGGGCCAGCGGATGTCCAGGTCGCCGAGGCGTTCTGTGAGTTCTGCCCAGGTGCTCTCGACGTCCGGCGTGGAGTCGGGTTCTGTACGACGGCGCACGATCAGCCAGGCGAGCGCCGACAGTGCCAGGAGGACCGCCAGGGCGCTCGCGCCGATGATCCAGGTCCGCTGCATGCCGTCCTGCGTGTTCCCGGTCCCGCTGCTGAGGTCGGGAGCAGGGCCGGTCGTGGGTGCTGTGGTGTTGGGTGCGTTCGGCGTCGCGGCGTTCGTCGGGACCTCGCCAGGATCCGCAGGTGCCGGCGCGTTGTTGGCGGCGAGGAGAGGGTCGGCCCACGAGGGGACCGCGCCCGCCTGGACCGCCGGTGTCGGTTCGAAGCGCACCCAGCCCTGGCCGGGGAAGTAGAGCTCGGGCCACGCGTGCGAGTCCTTGCCCGTGACCTCGAAGAGGTTGTCGCTCGTCCGCTCGCCGGGCAGGAAGCCGACGGCCATGCGTGCAGGGATCCCGATGGACCTGGCCATCATCGTCATCGAGGTCGCGAACTGCACGCAGTAGCCCTGTCGGTCCTGCAGGAAGTTCCACACGGTGTCGTCGGTCTGACCGTCACCTCGCTGGCGCGCAGCGCCTGGGCGGTCAGGTCGCGCGGGTGCACCACGAAGGAGTACTCCATCCCTGGCTCGGTCGCCTGGTTCCCCGTGACCTCGTCGCGGGCGTCGTCGTAGAACCACTCGCCAGGGGCGGCGACCGACCGGGGTTCGGTCGGCAGGACGAGCCGTTCGTCGCGCAGCGTCCGGAGCGTGACGTCGACCTGGCGAGGCTCGCCGGCGGCGGCGCCCGCGTCGTCGGGCCACAGGATGTTCGACTCCTCGACCTGGGGGCCCTGGCGGGCGTCGCCGCGTCGCCAGTTGCGCCCGTCGAACCCGGTCAGCGTGAACATCCGCAAGGGTCCGACGTCCGTGCTGCTGGTGTCGTTCGCGCGGTCCTCCGGGAACTCGTAGGTCAGGGCGACCTCCTCCGAACGGGCCTTGAGGTTGCTCTCCATGTCGAGATCGCTGGCCAGCCGGACGGTGGGGCCTGCGCTCGTGAAGAAGGCCGTCCACGGCGACCGCACGATCTGGGGGAGCGCGCCGGCGGCGGAGCCTGCCACGAGGGCGACCAGCGCGATCGCGAGGGTCGCGGCGAGCGTGGTGCTCGCGCGCAGCGCCCGGGTGGCACGGTCGACGGTCTGGACGGCCGCGCCGGAGGTCCGGCGGACGGCCCGGTGCGGGTTGTCGACGGCGACCAGCAGGAGCAGCGCTGTGACCGTGACGACGAAGACGGCGGGCGGGACCGAGCCCTCGATGACCAGCGGAGGGATCCACAGGGCCAGCAGGGGCAGGCCGGCGGCGGCAGGAAGCCGGAGCCCACCCGCGATCAGGTCGGTCAGGAGGAAGACGAGGGCTGCACCGCCGACGGCGATCAGGACGAGGGGGAACGACGGTTCGATCGGTGAGGTCTCCGTGGCGATGAGCTGTCGGCCCGCCGCGAAGCGGGCGAGGACCCTGTCGAGGCTCGCGCTGCTGATCGCCAGGTCGATCCCACGGGACGTGACCCCGCCGAAGACGGCCAGCAGCCCCCAGGCACCGACGAGCAGTCCCGCGACCGTCGGCACGAGCGAGCGTGCACGTGCCGAGGAGGCCGACGGGCCTGTCTCGAGGAGCGCTCGGGTGGCCCAGGTGACCAGACCGAGGACCAGCACGAAGACGGTCCCGGTGCGGGTCCACGTCCCAGGCCCGATCAGCACGGTCAGGGCGTGGAACGACGCGACGGTCGCGACGAGGACCAGCGCGGTGGTGGTCGTGGTCCGCACCAGGTCGGCGCGCCGGGTGCTGATGGTCGGGGTGGTCACCGGTGCTCCTCCATGAGCCTGTCCCAGGCCTGGTCGATCGATGTGAGCTGCGGGTCGACGTGCACGGCGTGCCACCCCGTCGCGCGCAGCGCGCCCAGCGACTCCTCCAGGTCGGGCGAGTCGTGCGGCCCGACGACGAACGCCCAGTGGTTCCCGTCGCCCGCCATCGCGGCGACCGCCTGCCGGGCGAGCGGCCCGAGGGGCGCGAGGATCGCGACCGTCAGCTCCGCGGGGCGCCTGGTGCTGCGCAGCGCGTCGGCGGTCGCGATGAGCCCGGCCTCTGCGTCCCGACGGCTCGAGTGACCCTGCAGGTCGACGGTCTGGTCGAGGAGCTGGGCCGTGCCCTCGGACCGGCGTCCGGGCGAGTACGGGATCGCCTCGACCGCTGGGGCGCCCGTCGAGGCGACGAGGCGGACGGGGTGACCTGCGGCGAGCAACGAGACGCCGACGGACGCGGCGGCCTCGACGGCCCACTCCCCGTCCTCGGCTGCCGACGTGGACCGGGCCGTCCCCGGCGGCGGGAGGGTCGACCGGTCGAGGAGCACGGTCACGGGCGGCATCCCGGCGCTCTCGTCCGTGCGCACCATGAGCTGTCCGCGCCGGGCTGCGGTCGCCCAGTGCACGCGGCGCGGGTCGTCGCCCGCGACGTAGTCGCGCAGCACGCTGTCGTCGCTCGACGACGTCCGCGCGCCGTGGGCCGAGCGCGCGAACTCCCCGAAGGCGCGTGCACCGCGCACCGAGAGGTCGGTCGTGCGTGGCCACACGGTGACGGTGCTCGGTGCGCCCAGGGGCTGGGCCGCGCGCACGAGGCCGAACACGTCGACGCGGCTGGTCAGCACGGGGCCGAGGGCCCAGCGTCCGCGGTGCTGGGGGCGCAGGCGGTAGCGCACGGCGATCCGATCGGGGTGCGTCACGACCTGAGCGCGCAGTGCGTCCTGCTCGCAGAGCTCCCCGGCGGCCTGCTCGCTGATCTGCAGGCGTGCGAGCCGCCCGAGCGCCGTCGCCGTCGGGTGGACGGGGGCGACGACGAGCCGGGTGGTGACCTGGTTCCCGCGGACCGCGGGGTCGGGCTCGACCTTGCGGCCGACCTGGAGGGCGCCACGGCCGCGGTCGATGCGACGCACGGCCATCCACACCCACGACGAGAGGACCGCGAGGGCCCCGGCCGCCCCGAGCCCCACGACGTCGCGCAGCCCCAGAGCCGATCCGACGGCGATCAGCACGATGCCCGCGCCGAGGACGGCGCTGCCTCGGACGGTGGGCCGGACCCGGGCGAGGCCTCGCGGGCGCCGGGGCAGCATGCGGGCGCCCGGCATGTCAGCGGCTGTCCGTCGACGTGTAGGCGGGGATCGGTGTGCGCTCGACGATCGAGGCCACCACGTGGGCGGCGGTGTGGCCGGCCAGGCGGGACTCGGTGGACAGGATCAGCCGGTGGGCGAGCACCGGCTGGGCGAGCAGCTGGACGTCGTCCGGCAGGACGTGGTCACGCCCCGCCATGGCCGCGACCGCCTTGGCCGCGCGGAGCAGCTGGAGGGAGGTGCGAGGTGAGGCGCCGAGCTTGAGACCGGGGTGCTCGCGCGTCTGGGTGACGAGGGCCAGCACGTACCTCTTGACGGCGGGGGAGGCGAAGACCGAGCGGGCGACCTGCGCGAAGCGCAGGATCGTCGCTCCGTCGACGACGGGGTCGATGTGCTCGAGCGGGGTGTCCGACTCCTGGCGGTCGAGCATCTCGAGCTCGGCCTCGACGTCCGGGTAGCCGACCGTGAGGCGTGCCATGAAGCGGTCGCGCTGTGCCTCGGGCAGAGGGTAGGTGCCCTCCATCTCGACCGGGTTCTGCGTCGCGACCACGAGGAAGGGGCGGGGGAGCGGGTGAGTCGTGCCGTCGACCGTCGTCTGCCCCTCCTCCATGCACTCCAGGAGGGCCGACTGCGTCTTGGGCGACGCACGGTTGATCTCGTCGCCGATGACGATGTTGGAGAACACGGGTCCGGGGCGGAACTCGAAGTCGTGCGTCTGCGTCCGGTAGATGTTGACGCCCGTGAGGTCGCTCGGGAGCAGGTCGGGCGTGAACTGGATACGGCCCACGTGGCAGTCGATGGTGCGTGCGAGCGCCTTGGCGAGGGTCGTCTTGCCGACGCCGGGCACGTCCTCGAGCAGGAGGTGCCCCTCGGCGAGGAGCACCGCGACGGTGAGGTGGACGAGCTCCGGGCGTCCGGAGATCACCGACTCGATCCGGGAACGGATCCGACCGGTCGCCTCGACGAGCTCGCCGAGCGGATCGAGGCCGTCACGGGACGGGGGAGAGGTGTAGTCGGTGAGCACGAGAAACCTCCGTTGGCCACGCTCGGTGTGCGGACTCGCAAGCCTAGTTGACCATTGTCCCCACTCTCCTCCCCGTCCGGATCTCGAAATGCGTCGAGCTGCCGTGCACGGGGCGGACGAGCCGGGCGAACGTGAGGAAACGCCAGCCGGCACAGGTTCGTCCGCGTCCGGAGCCCCACCGTGTCCTCCACCGTCTGACCTGCGGAGATTGTGCGAAGAGGGGTGAATTGGCGGTGATATCCCGGGCTTCGTGGAGGCATGTGGAGTACTGTGGAGGAAGTGGGAGCAGGAGGGGAGGGCAAGGCGGATGAGCGAGTTGTTCAGCGGTTCCCCGAGCCTGCTTCTCGGCACCTACACCCCCCGTCTGGACGACAAGGGTCGCCTCATCCTCCCCGCGAAGTTCCGCAGCCAGCTCGCGCCCGGGCTGGTGATGACCAGGGGGCAGGAGCACTGCCTCTTCCTCCTGCCGATGGACGAGTTCCGACGCATGTACGACCAGATCCGTCAGGCCCCCGTCACGAGCAAGCAGGCGCGGGACTATCTCCGGGTCTTCCTCTCGGGCGCGAGCGACGAGATCCCGGACAAGCAGGGGCGGATCTCCATCCCGGCTCCGCTCCGGGCGTACGCAGGGCTCGACCGGGAGGTCGCCGTGATCGGCGCCGGCACCCGGGTGGAGATCTGGGACGCCTCGGCGTGGTCGACCTACCTCGCCGAGCAGGAGGCCGGGTACGCCACCACGGCGGAGGAGGTGCTTCCCGCCCTCCGCTTCTGACCGGCAGCACGACCGCACGACGACATGAAGAGCTGGACGACGAGGACCTGACGCTCCCGCAGGACGAGGCCTCCTCCCGCCCGGTCTGGCGCACTTCCCCGGTGCCAGAACGGACGCGGTGGGAGACCTGGTCCGGCGGCGCGGAACGGATCCACCGGCACCACGGCACGACAGGCAGACACCGAGGACCATGCATCACCCCACGAGCACCACGACGAGCACCGACCAGGAAGGAGGCGTCATGTCCACACCTCGCAGCACGTCAGGAGCGGGAGCGGAGGACCGGCACGTCCCGGTGCTCCTCCAACGGTGCGTCGACCTCCTCGCGCCGGCCCTCGTGGCCCCCGGCTCGGTCCTGGTCGACTGCACGCTCGGCATGGGCGGGCACACCGAGGCCGTCCTGGAGCAGATCCCCACGGCCCGGGTGATCGGCATCGATCGTGACACGCAGGCCATCGCGCTGGCCTCCGAACGGCTCGCCCGGTTCGGTGACCGGTTCCAGGCCGTGCACGCGGTCTACGACGAGATCGGCGACGTGATCGCCGACCTCGGCCTGCCGTCCGTCCAGGGGGTGCTGATGGACCTGGGCGTCTCGTCGCTGCAGATCGACGAGTCGGAGCGTGGCTTCTCCTACGCCCACGACGCGCCGCTCGACATGCGCATGGACGCGACCACGGGTCTCACGGCCGCCGACGTCCTCAACACCTACGACGAGCGCGACCTGGTCCGGATCCTGCGGGAGTACGGCGAGGAGCGCTTCGCGCAGCGCATCGCCCGCGCGGTGATCCGCCGCCGAGAGGTCGAGCCGTGGACCCGCAGCGCGGCGCTCGTGGACCTCGTGCGCGCCAACATCCCGGCCGCGACCCGCAAGACCGGCGGCAACCCGGCCAAGCGCACCTTCCAGGCGCTGCGGATCGAGGTCAACGGCGAGCTGGAGGTACTCGAGCGCGCGGTCCCGGCCGCCGTCGAGGCGCTCGCGGTCGGTGGGCGCATCGTCGTCGAGTCGTACCAGTCCCTCGAGGACCGCATCGTCAAGCGTGAGCTGGCACGCGGTGCGACGTCGAGCGCGCCGGCGGGTCTGCCCGTCGAGCCCGAGACCCACAAGCCGTACCTGAAGCTGCTCGTCCGTGGGGCCGAGGAGGCCCCGGCCGACGAGCTCGAGCACAACCCGCGCTCGGCGTCGGTGCGCCTGCGTGCCGCCGAACGGCTGCGTCCCACACCTGATCACCTGCGACACCGCAACCGAGGGGAGAAGCACTCATGAGCTCACGACAGGCTGCGGCGCGTCCACTGTCGACGCCGGCCCCCGCTCCAGCCCGCCGCGCGCCCCTCACTGCGCTCCCGGGTGGTGCCGCCGGGCGTTCCTCGCGCCCGCGGCTCGAGGCGGTCCGTGCGCCGCTCCAGGTACGTTCGCGGATTCCGTTCCTCGTCCTGTGCATGTCGATCCTCGCTGCGGCGCTCCTGGGTGCTTTGCTGTTGAACACCACGATGGCCAACGGCTCGTACCAGATGTCGAAGCTCCGGACGGAGGCAGGTGTGCTCGAGCAGGACACGCAGGCTCTCGACGCCCAGCTCCGCGCGGCCCAGACGTCGCTGCCGGACCGTGCGGTCGCGCTCGGGATGGTCGAGTCGGACGTGACCACGATGCTCCGCCTCTCCGACGGTGCGGTCATCGGCGCCCCGGAGGCGGGAAGCGCGCCGTGACCGGTGGGACGGGGCGCAGGACCGGCGAGAGCTCGCCGCGTCCTCCCGCGTCGTCCCGGACGGCGGCCACCAGGAGCACCGGCTCGGCCCACCAGGGCACGGCTCGCCGTTCTCCGGCCCCCTCGCGCGAGGGTGGGTCTCGGAGCCCGGACGGCACGGGAGGCGCTCGCCGCACCTCGGCTCCCCGGGCGGAGCGGGGCGCAGGGGCGGGGACCGCGAGCCAGCGCGACCGGGCCGGCAAGGCCGCCACCGGCAACCCGACGGGCACGCCGCGCACGACGGGCAAGGCACGGACGACCGGGAAGACACCGACGACCGGGAAGCCGGCCGTGACCGGCAAGGTCTCCACGGGGAAGCCCCGAGGCGCCTCGACCTCCCCCCGGACGACAACGCTCACGCCGCGTGCCGGAGGCGGGTCGGGCGGCGGACGAGGCGTGGGACGACCTGCGACCGCGGCCGTCGCCAGTCCTGCGCGGCCGGAGAAACGGCAGCGCTGGGTCATGGCCGTCGCGCTCCTGGTCCTGCTCGTCTTCGCCGGCCGCCTCGTCTACCTGCAGGTCGTCATCGGCCCCAGTCTCGCCGCCAGCGCAGAGGCGACGCGTACCCAGTCCCACGTGACCCTCGCGCACCGCGGTGACATCACGGATGCCGACGGCGTGGTCCTCGCCACGTCGATCGACCGGTACACGGTCTCGGCGGACCAGGCGACGATCCCGGACTTCGTCCCCTCGAAGCGGCACACGATCGACGGGAAGGCGGTCGAGGAGAAGGGGGCCGTCGGGCTGGCCAAGCTGCTCGCACCGATCCTGGACCGCTCCGCCCCCGAGCTCGCGGCCGAGCTCAGCGGGACCAACGGGCGCGTGAACCGCAACGTGCTGCTGGCCAAGGGCGTGGTGCCCGAGGTCCAGCGGCAGATCGCCGAGCTCGGGGTCTCGGCCTACATCGGCACGCGGCTCACGACGACCCGGACCTACCCCGCGGGGACCACCGCGGGCAACATCGTCGGGTACGTGGGCGAGGACGAGACGACCGAGAACGTGATCGGCCGCGGCGGGATCGAGGCCGCCTACGACGACCTGCTCACCGGCACACCGGGCAGCGAGAGCTTCGAGCGCGCGGGCGGAGCCGGCGGGGTCCGGATCCCGGGCAGCACGCAGGAGACCGTCGAGGCCGTCCCGGGGAGCTCGGTCGCCCTGACCCTCGTGCGGGACATCGGCTGGAAGGCGCAGGACGCGGTCGACAAGGCCGTGGCCGAGACCGGGGCCGACTACGCGATCGCCGTGGTGCAGGACGTGAAGACCCAGGAGGTCCTCGCGCTCGCCGACTCGGGGGCGATCGACCCGAACGACCGGTCCGACGCGCGCGTCGCGGACGGCAGCCGTGCGGTCAAGGACGTGTTCGCGCCCGGATCGACGGGCAAGGTCATCACGATGGCCGCCGCGATCGAGGAGGGCCTGGCGACCCCCGCGAGCCAGTACGAGGTGAACGACACCTACACGACGGCCAACGGGCAGTCGTTCCGTGACTCGCACTCGCACGCCATGGAACGCATGACCCTGGCGGGCATCCTCGCGCAGTCCTCGAACACCGGGACGGTCATGGTCGGCCAGGACATCCCCCGGCAGCAGCGCGAGGACTACCTGCGCAAGTTCGGCTTCGGTGCCAAGACGGGCCTCGGCCTCCCCGGCGAGTCCGCGGGCATCCTCGGATCGTCGGACGGCTGGGACGGGCGCAAGGAGTACGAGGTCCTGTTCGGGCAGGGTATCGCCGTCAACGCCGTGCAGGCCACGAGCGTGTTCTCCACGATCGCGAACGGCGGGGTGCGGGTCGCACCGACGCTGCTCAAGGGCACCACGGGGCCCGACGGCGTGTTCGTCCCCGCGCCGGTGCGGGAGACCACGCAGGTCGTCTCGGAGTCGACCGCGGACCAGGTCCTGCACATGATGGAGGCCGTCGTCGAGGAGGGGTCGGGCACCGAGGCGGCGATCGAGGGCTACCGGGTCGCAGGCAAGACGGGCACGGCGGAAGAGGTCGGGGCGGGTGGCGGCCTGACGGACATCATGGCCTCGTTCATCGGTGTGGCCCCCGCGGACGACCCGCAGTACACGGTCGCGGTCTTCCTCAAGAACCCTCGGACCAACATCTTCGGCGGCATGGTCGCGGCGCCGGTGTTCAAGGACCTGATGAGCTTCACGCTCCAGAACCGGAACGTCCCCCCGAGCTCGTCGGTCGAGGCGCCGTACCCGACGACCTGGTGACGGGCGGGCCCGAGGCGAGGTCCGCCGTCGGCGCGGGCGCGCACGCCGAGCGCCGCCCAGGGTTCGCTCGGCCGCACGGCGACCCCGAGGGGCCGTCCCGGCCCCTGGGCAGGCCGGCGGGAGTTCGGCGTACCCTGCCACGGCCGCGCGTGAAGGTCCCGTGAAGTACCGGGTCCGGGCCCACCAGCCGACCGGTGGGGACCACGATGCACGGTAAGTTCTACTCGTGACATCCCCGATCGACCGCCTTCGTCCCACCGCGTCCGCACACCACTCCGCTCAGGACCTCGCGACCACCTTCGAGCTCACGGTCGGCACCGGACGAACGGCCCCCGACGCCGGTCCCGGCGCGCTCGCGGGCGTCGAGATCTGGTCGGTGGCCTCGGACAACCGCGTGGTGGCCGACGGCGACCTCTTCGTCGCGCTGCCCGGTGCGAGCGCGCACGGCGCGACCTTCGCGAGCGGTGCGATCGACCGCGGCGCCCGCGCCGTCCTGACGGACCCGCGCGGTGCCCTCCTCCTCGACGAGGCGGGCGAGCGTCGGGTCCCGGTCCTCGTGACCGACGACCCCCGGAACCTCCTGGGCCCGGTCGCCGCCTGGGTCTACGGGGCGCCGGCCGAGCACCTGACGACGTTCGCCGTGACGGGCACCAACGGCAAGACCACGACGACGTACCTGATCGACCACGTCCTGCGTGCGCTGGGCTGGAAGGGCGGCCTGATCGGCACGGTCGAGATGCGCTCGGGCGACCGCGTGCTCCCGAGCCGGCTCACCACGCCGGAGGCCGCGGACCTGCAGGCGCTCCTGGCCACCATGCGCGAGGACGGCGTGGGCACGCTCGCGATGGAGGTCTCCTCGCACGCGCTGTCGCTGCACAGGGTCGACGGCATCGTCTTCGACGTGGCCGGGTTCACGAACCTGAGCCAGGACCATCTCGACTTCCACGGCGACCTCCAGGAGTACTTCGACGCCAAGGCCGCGCTGTTCACCCCGGAGCACGCCCGTCGCGGCGTCGTCGTCGTCGACGACGCCTGGGGCCGGCGCATGACCGAGGCGGCGACGATCCCCGTCGCGACGCTGTCGGTGGCGGGCGAGGGGACGGACGCGGACTGGACGGTCACGGACGTGGTCGCCGACGGCGCGGCCGGCAGCGCGTTCACGCTGCGGCACCGCGACGGCCGGGAGATCCGCACGACGACGGCGCTGCCAGGGGGCTTCAACGTCGCCAACGCGGCGCTCGCCCTCGCCATGGTCCTCGAGGCGGGAGCGGACGTGCGCGACGTGCGCGCCGCGCTCGAGGCCGCAGGCGGTGTCAGCGCGGCCGTCCCCGGACGCATGGAGGTCGTGGGTACGTCCCCCCGCGTCGTGGTGGACTTCGCGCACAACACCGACGCGCTCTCGCTCGCGCTGGCCGCGCTGCGTCCCACGACCGAGGGGCGCCTGGTCGTGGTGTTCGGTGCCACGGGTGACCGCGACAAGGGCAAGCGCCCGCGCATGGGCGCGGTCGCGGTCGAGGGCGCCGACGTCGTCGTCGTGACCGACGACGACCCGCACGGCGAGGACCCGGCCTCGATCCGTGCCGAGGTGCTCGCCGGGGCGCTCGCCGCGCGGGACGTGGTGGACGGTGCGCACGCACCGGGAGCGCCGGCGAGGACCGTGACCGAGGTCGCGCCCCGGGCCACCGCGATCCGTGACACGATCCGGGAGGCCGGTCCGCAGGACACGGTGCTGATCGCCGGCAGGGGCCACGAGGTCTGGCAGGAGATCGCCGGGGTGGACCATGCCCTGGACGACAGGGTGGAGGCGCGGGCCGCACTGGCCGAGCGCGACGAGACGACGAAGGAGCACGGAGCATGATCGAGCTGACTGCGGCGGAGGTCGCCGCAGCGACCGGAGGACGGCTCGCCGCCGACCCGGACGTGAGGGTGACCGGCTCGGTCGTCATCGACTCCCGGCTCGCGGGACCCGGAGCGCTCTTCGTGGCGCTGCCCGGTGAGCACGTCGACGGGCACGACTACGTCCCCGTCGCGGTCGGCAACGGCGCTGCGCTCGTCCTGGCAGCCCGTGACGTCGACGCCCCCGCCGTCGTGGTGGAGGACGTCCAGGCCGCCCTCGGGGCCCTTGCGCGTGAGGTCCTGCGCCGGCTGCGCTCGACCGGCGACGTCAAGGTGGTCGGCATCACCGGCTCGGTCGGCAAGACGACCACCAAGGACCTCCTCGGGCAGCTCCTGACGCCGCACGGGCCGACGGTCGTGCCGCGCGGCTCGTTCAACAACGAGATCGGCCTGCCGCTCACGGTGCTCGAGGCCGACACCTCGACCCGCTTCCTCGTCCTCGAGATGGGGGCCAGCGGCATCGGTCACCTGACCTACCTGACGCAGATCGCGCCGCCCGACGTCTCGGTCGTCCTCGCCGTGGGCAGCGCCCACCTGGGCGAGTTCGGCGGGATCGAGGCCGTGGCCACGGCCAAGGCCGAGATCGTCGCGGGCCTCGTCCCGGGCGGTACCGCGGTCCTCAACGCCGACGACCTGCGGGTCGTCGCGATGGCCGGCGCCGCTCCGGGCCCCGTCGTGACGTTCGGGACCATCCCCACGGCGGACGTGCGCGCCGAGAACATCGGCATGGACCGCTCGGGCTGCGCGTCGTTCGACCTGCGTGTGCGCGGTGCCGAGCCCGTGACTCACCCGGTCCAGCTCCGCCTCGTGGGCGAGCACCACATCTCCAACGCGCTCGCGGCGGCCGCCGCGGCGATCCAGGTGGGGATCGACGCGGGGACGGTCGCGGCCGGCCTGAACCAGGCGACCGCAATCAGCCCGCACCGCATGGCCGTCACGCAGCGCCCCGACGGCATCACGGTGATCGACGACTCCTACAACGCGAACCCCGACTCGATGCGCGCCGCCCTCAAGGCGCTCGCCGTCATGGCAGGGCGCGAGCGGCGGTCGGTCGCGGTCCTGGGCGAGATGCTGGAACTCGGACCCGACTCGCGCGCCGCTCACGACGAGATCGGCCGTCTCGTGGTCCGATTGAACATCAAGCTGCTCGTCGTGGTCGGTGACGGTGCCGGCGGCATCCACGACGGCGCCACCCAAGAGGGGTCCTGGGGCGATGAGACTCGGTTCGTACCTGACGTCGAGGCGGCCTCCGCGCTGCTGCGCGACGAGCTCCTGCCCGGCGACGTGGTCCTGGTGAAGTCCTCGAACGGCTCGGGCCTGTGGCGCCTGGGCGACGAGCTCGCGGGCGAGGTGCGCGCATGATCGCGATCCTCGTCTCCGCGTGCGTCTCGCTGCTCGTCGCGCTCCTGGGCACCCCGCTCTTCATCAAGTTCCTGATCCGTCGCAACTACGGCCAGTTCGTCCGCCAGGACGGCCCGACGGCGCACTTCACCAAGCGTGGGACGCCCACCATGGGCGGGGTCGTCATCATCGGGGCGACCCTGATCGGCTGGGCGATGTCCTACGTGGTGTCCTCGATCGTCTCGGAGACACCCCGGACCCCGAGCATCTCGGCGATCCTGGTGCTGTTCCTCATGACCGGTCTGGGGCTCGTCGGGTTCTTCGACGACTTCACCAAGATCCGCAAGCAACGGAGCCTCGGCCTCTCGCCGCGCGCCAAGATCATCGGCCAGGGCATCGTGGGCATCACGTTCGCGGTGCTGGCCCTGCAGTTCCCCAACGAGAACTTCCGCACGCCGGCCTCGACGCACATCTCGTTCCTGCGGGACACCAACCTGGACCTGGCCTTCGCGGGGGCGACGATCGGTCTGATCCTGTTCGTGCTCTGGGCCAACTTCCTCATCACGGCCTGGTCGAACGCGGTCAACCTGACGGACGGGCTCGACGGCCTGGCCACGGGGGTCTCGATCATCGTCTTCGGCTCCTACATCCTGGTGAGCATCTGGCAGCTCAACCAGAGCTGCCAGGTCATCGAGGCCGCGGGGCCTCGCTGCTACGAGGTCCGTGACCCGCAGGACCTCGCGATCGTCGCGGCCGCGATCATGGGCGCGTGCGTCGGGTTCCTGTGGTGGAACGCGAGCCCCGCGAAGATCTTCATGGGCGACACGGGGTCCCTCGCCCTCGGCGGCGCCCTGGCCGGCCTGACGATCCTGTCCCGCACCGAGATCCTCGCGGTCATCATCGGCGGGCTGTTCGTCCTCATCGTGCTCTCCGACGTGATCCAGATCGGCTACTTCAAGATGACGGGCAAACGCGTCTTCAAGATGGCCCCGCTGCACCACCACTTCGAGCTCTCGGGCTGGGGAGAGGTCACGATCGTCATCAGGTTCTGGCTGATCGCCGGGCTGTTCGCAGGGCTCGGCCTCGGGATCTTCTACGCCGAATGGGTGGTCAGCTAGTGCCGGAGGACTCCGTCCCCTCTCCTGCTCCGCTCGGCCTGGCCGTCCCGTGGGCACAGGCCCGGGTCCTGGTCGCGGGGCTCGGGGTCTCCGGGCGTGCGGCCGTCCGGGCGTTGCACGACGCGGCGAAGGTGGCCTCGGTCCTCACGGTGGACCGTTCGGCGTCCGACGCCGACGTGCAGGACGAGTCGGGTGTGGACCTGGGCCAGGTCGACCTGGTCGTGGCCTCCCCGGGGTGGGCGCCGTCGTCGGCCCTGCTGGTCGCCGCACGCGAGGCGGGCGTGCCCGTCTGGAGCGAGGTCGAGCTGGCCTGGGCGCTGCGCGTCCCGCGCGCGGACGGGTCGTACGCGCCGTGGCTCGCGGTCACGGGGACGAACGGCAAGACCACCACGGTCGAGATGCTGGCCTCGATCCTGACCGCGGCCGGCCTCCGGACGGCGGCCGTGGGCAACGTCGGCACCCCTGTGGTCGTCGCCGCGCTCGATCCGGGGCTGGACGTCCTCGCGGTCGAGCTCTCGAGCTTCCAGCTGCACTTCACGCACAGCATGTCGGTCCAGGCGGGGGCCGTCCTCAACGTCGCGGCGGACCACCTCGACTGGCACGGCTCGCTCGACGCCTACGCCGCGGACAAGGGCCGCATCTACGAGCGCGCCCAGGTCGCGTGCGTCTACAACGTCGCCGACCCTCGCACCGAGCACCTCGTCCGCGAGGCGGACGTGCTCGAGGGGGCTCGCGCGATCGGGTTCACGGTCGGAGCGCCTGCTCGCGCCCAGCTCGGGGTCATCGAGGACGTCCTCGTGGACCGCGCGTTCCACGCGGCGCCCGACGACCCGGCTCGCCACCGCAGCGCCCAGGAGCTCGCGACGTTCGCGGACCTGGCCCACCTCGCGGGTCCCGGGGGCACCGTCCCGGTCCACGTGGTCGCGGACGCGCTCGCGGCGGCAGCCCTCGCGCGCGCTCACGGCGTGAGCGCACAGGCGGTCCGCGACGGCCTGCGCGCGTTCCGTCCGGGGGCGCACCGCATCCAGCGTGTCGCGGTGGTCGACGGCGTGACGTACGTCGACGACTCGAAGGCGACCAACCCGCACGCCGCCTCGGCCTCGCTCGGCGCCTACGAGGCCGGCACGGTGGTCTGGATCGCGGGCGGCCTCGCCAAGGGGGCGACGTACGACGAGCTCGTGCGCGCGCGTCTGTCCCGCCTGCGCGCCGTGGTGCTGATCGGCGCCGACCCGGCACCGATCGCGGGGGCACTGGCCCGACACGCACCCGACGTCCCCGTGGTCCGCATCGATCCCGGTGACACTGGGACGGTGATGCAGCGAGCCGTCGAAAGAGCCCGGGACCTGGCGGTCCCCGGGGACACCGTCCTGCTCGCCCCCGCCAGCGCGTCGATGGACCAGTTCTCGTCGTACGCCGCCCGGGGCGAGGCGTTCGCGCAGGCCGCACGGTCGTTGGTAGGCGCCGAGACCACGCTGGGAGGGTAGTCCGGTGGCCCAGACGACGAGCGGGCGCGGGCCTGCGCAGCGCTCGGCGGCGGGTCCTTCCCGGTCGAGCACCGCGGGCACGCCCCGCGCGAAGAGCCCGACCCCTCGGACGACGACGGGCTCGACGCCCTCCGGTGCGGGTCCCGGGCCGCGGCCGACCGCGACCGCGGCGACCGGCCTCCCCGTCAAGGGGGGGACCACCCGTTCGACCCGCACGCCGCGTCCCCGACCGCGTCCGGCCAGGACCTCGTCGAACGAGCGCGCGTGGCTCGGCCAGTGGGACAGCGCCGTGACGAGCTACTACCTGCTCGTCGGAGCGACCACGCTGCTCGCGATCATCGGCCTGGTCATGGTGCTCTCGAGCTCGGCGATCACGGAGATCGCGGCGGGCAAGTCGCCCTACGGCGCCTTCCTGACCCAGGCGCAGTTCGCGCTCATCGGTCTGCCCGTGCTGCTCGTCGCGAGCAGGCTCCCCACGAGCGTCTACCGGCATGGTGCATGGCCGCTGCTCATCTTCTCGCTGTGCCTCCAGCTCCTGATCTTCAGCCCGCTCGGTCACGAGGTCAACGGCAACCTGAACTGGATCAACTTCGGGTCGTTCTTCGTGCAGCCCTCCGAGCCGGCCAAGCTCGCCCTCGCGGTCTGGCTGGGCGTCGTGCTCGGTCGCAAGCAGCACCTGCTGGGCTCCTGGAAGCACGCGATCATCCCCGCGGTCCCCGGCGCGCTCCTGGTCATGGGGCTGGTCCTCGCGGGGCACGACCTGGGCACCATGCTCGTGATCCTGATCCTCGTGGCGGGCGCGTTCTTCGTCGCGGGCGTCGACTGGAAGCTCCTCGCCCTGGCAGGGGCCGGAGCGGCGACCGTGGTCGTGGTCGGGTTCGTCGCGATGCAGCAGAACGCGAACCGCATGAACCGGCTCCTCGCGACGTACACGAACGTGTGCGACACCGCGGACGCCAACGCCGGCTCGAGCGTCTGCTACCAGACGGTCCACGGCCTCTGGGCGCTCGGGACGGGCGGGTTCGGCGGGGTCGGTCTCGGGGCGAGCCGCGAGAAGTGGAGCTACCTGCCCGAGGCCCACAACGACTTCATCTTCTCGGTCATCGGCGAGGAGCTCGGTCTGCTCGGCACGCTCCTGGTCCTCGCGCTGTTCGCGGTGCTCGGGCTGGCCATGAGCCGTGTGATCCGCCGTCACCCCGACCCGTTCGTGAAGATCACGACCGCCGGCATCGCGTGCTGGATCGTGGGTCAGGCGTTCATCAACATCGGTGTGGTCATCGGCGTGATCCCGGTCATCGGGGTGCCGCTGCCGCTCGTCTCCTCGGGCGGGTCCGCACTGATCACGACCATGGCGGCCCTCGGCGTCGTGATCTCGTTCGCGCGCAACGAGCCCGGTGCCAAGGAGGCGTTCGCCGCGCGGGGCAGCGTCGTGCGCAAGTCGCTCGCCGTCGTCGGGCAGGCAGGGCGTCGCGCGCTGCCGGGGCGTCGGCGCGCCCAGTCCCGATGACTCGGCCCTGCCGTGCGCCCGTGGGCGCGCGGCGCCCCCAGAACTTCTCGGCCCCCGGGTCCTCCGGGGACGACAGCAACAGCAAGGACAGGTGACGAGGTACGTGGTGAGTTCTTCTCTCGGTTCGGTGGTGCTCGCGGGCGGCGGGACGGCGGGGCACGTGAACCCGCTGCTCGCGGTGGCGGACGAGCTGCGCGAGCGCAACCCCGGGGCGGTCGTCACGGTGCTCGGGACGGAGAGCGGCCTCGAGGCCGACCTGGTCCCGGCGCGCGGGTACCCCTTGCGCTTCGTGCCCAAGGTGCCGCTGCCGCGGCGCCCGAGCGGTGAGTGGGTCGCCCTGCCGGGCAAGCTCAAGTCGGCCGTGGAGGCGGCCGGGGCCGTGATCGACGAGACGCGGGCAGAGGTCGTCGTGGGCTTCGGCGGGTACGTCTCGACGCCCGCCTACCTCGCGGCGCACCGCCGCGGGGTACCGATCGTGATCCACGAGCAGAACGCCCGGCCGGGGCTGGCCAACCGTGCGGGCGCACGGTGGGCGAAGTACGTCGCCGTCACGTTCGACGGCACGCCGCTCAAGGGCGGGATCGTCACGGGTCTGCCGCTGCGCTGGGAGATCGCGGACCTGATCCGCGACCGTTCGGTCGACGCGGCGACGGTCCGGACCAACGCCGCGGCCGCGCTCGGGCTCGACCCGGCGCGCCCGACGGTCGTCGTCACGGGTGGTTCGCTGGGCGCGCAGAGCGTCAACGAGGCGGTCGCCGGGGCGGCCCGCGCGGTCCTCGCGACGGGCGCGCAGGTCCTGCACCTGACGGGCAAGGGCAAGGCCGACGCGGTGCGCGAGGTCGTGGGCGGTCTGCCCGGGTACGACGTGCGTGAGTACCTGTCGGCGATGCACCTGGCGTACGCGGTCGCCGACCTGGTCGTGTGCCGTTCGGGCGCCGGGACGGTCAGCGAGCTCGCGGCCCTGGGTATCCCGGCCGTGTACGTGCCGCTGCCGATCGGCAACGGTGAGCAGCGCCTGAACGCCGCACCGCTCGTGCGGGCGGGCGGCGGGATCCTGGTCGACGACGACGAGTTCACCTCGGCCTGGGTGGCCACGAACCTTCCAGGTCTGGTGGGCGACGCCGAGCGTCTGCGGACCATGGCGGCGCTCGCGTCGCGCGCGGGCATGCAGGACGCGACGTCGCGCGTCGCGGACCTCGTCGAGAAGGCTGCGGGGGTGTCCCGATGACGGACGACGGCGCGACGGTGCTGTCGGCGCCCCCTGCGCTCTCGGAGCTCGGGACGGTCCACCTGATCGGCATCGGCGGCGCGGGGATGTCGGTCGTGGCCCGTCTGCTCGCGGCCCGCGGGGTGCGGGTGCAGGGTTCGGACGCCAAGGGCAGCGCCGTGGTGGACGCGCTGCGGGCGGACGGCGTCCTGGTGCACGTCGGGCACGCGGCGGAGAACGTCGAGGGCGCGGACACGCTCGTCCTGTCGAGCGCGGTCCGTCCCGACAACCCGGAGCTGGTCGCGGCGCGGGCCGCTGGCCTGCGCGTGCTGCACCGCTCGGAGGCGCTCGCCGCTCTCATGGCGCAGGGGCGCTCGGTCGCGGTCGCGGGCGCGCACGGCAAGACCACGACGTCGGCCATGATCGCCACGACCCTGCGGTCGGCGGGGCTCGACCCGTCGTTCGCGATCGGCGGCTCGGTCATCACGAGCGACGGCGCGATCCCGGGCGGGCGGCTGGGCTCGGGCGACGTGCTGGTCGCCGAGGCCGACGAGTCGGACGGCTCGTTCCTCAACTACGCGCCGACGATCGCGGTCGTGCTGAACGTCGAGCCCGACCACCTGGACCACTACGGGTCGCGCGAGGCGTTCGAGCAGGCGTTCGTGGACTTCGCGGCACGCATCGTGCCCGGCGGCCACCTGGTCGCGTGCGCCGATGACCCGGGGGCACTCGCGCTCGCGCAGGCGCACCGCGCGGCGGGCGGCAGCGTCGTCACGTACGGGACGTCGCCGGGCAGCGACGTGCTGCTGGCGGACGTCCGGCCCGACGGCGCCGCGGGGGTGGCCGCTCGGCTCACCGTCGCGGTGGAGTCGTCGGGTGCGTCCACCACGACGACCGGGCCGCTCGAGCTGCGCCTGCACGTCCCGGGCGCGCACAACGCCCTGAACGCCGCCGCCGCGGTCGCGACGGCCGTCCTCCTGGGCGTCGCGCCGGAGCGGGCCGTCGCGGGGGTCGGCGAGTTCCTCGGCACGGGCCGCCGGTTCGAGGCGCAGGGCGAGGCCGGCGGGGTGCGGGTCGTCGACGACTACGCCCACCACCCGACCGAGGTCGCCGCGCTCCTGACGGCCGCTCGACCCGTGGCCGCGGGGGGACGCGTCCTGGTCCTGTTCCAGCCGCACCTGTTCTCGCGGACGAGGCTGTTCGCGCAGGAGTTCGCCGACGCGCTGGCCCTCGCGGACGACGTCGTCGTGACGGGTGTCTACGCGGCGCGAGAGGACCTGGACCCGGACACCGGTTCGTGGACGATCGTGGACCGGATGCCCACGGGCACCGCGCGGGGCGTCGAGGACCGTGTCGAGGCCGCGCGTGCCGTCGCGGCTGCCGCGCGGCCCGGCGACCTGGTCCTCACGGTCGGCGCGGGGGACGTGACCGAGCTGGGCGCCGTGATCCTCGACGCCCTCGTGGCAGGTGCCGCGGCCGCGGACGGCGACGGGACGTCCCCGGGGGCCGAGGACTGATGAGGCCGCCCTCCCGGCCGCGTCCTGCGACCCCGCGACCGGCACCTCGGGGCGCGCGGGACGCTCAGGCGCGCCCGGGGACGGAGCGGGTCGCGGCGCCGGACGAGACCCTCACGCAGCCCCTCGAGCTCCAGGGCCAGGAGCTCGTCCCGGTCAGCCCCTCTCGACCGCTGCCCCGGAAGCCCGGTGGCCGTCCCGTGACGGGACAGGTCCCGGTGCCGCCGTCGGGGGGCGCGGGCAGCAGGTCGACCGCGCGGCCGACCGACAGGGTCGTCTCGACCGGCATGGCCGACCGGCTCGCGGAGAAGGCGGCCATGCGCCGCCACCGCGTGCGACGCACGATCCTGATCTGGGTCGCCTCGGTGCTCGCGGTCGCGGCCGTCGCCTGGGTCGTCCTGTTCTCCCCGGTCCTCGGCACGGACCCCGAGAAGATCGAGATCACGGGGGAGGGGACCGTGATCGACGTCGCACAGGTGCAGCAGGTCGTGTCGGGTGTGTCGGGCGTTCCTCTGCCGCGCGTCGACACGATCGGGCTGCGCGAGCAGATCCTGTCCCTGAACGGCGTGCGGGACGTCACGATCCTGCGGGAGTGGCCCGACGGGCTGAGCGTGACCCTCGAGTCGAGGGAGCCCGTGGCCGCGGTGCCGCACGAAGGGTCCTACGTGCTGCTCGACCGCGACGGCGTCCAGGTGCAGACGGTCGAGGCCGTGCCCGAGGGGATCCCCGAGATCGGGGTCAGCCTGGACGACGAGGGGGCCCGGTCGTTGCGGGCCGCGCGCATCGTGCTCAACGCGCTCCCGCCCGAGCTGCGGGCCGAGGTCGCCGAGGTCACGGCGGGGACGCAGGACGCGGTCGAGATGAGGCTGCGCGACGGCGCGGTCGTGGAGTGGGGCAACGGCGAGGACGCGGCCCTCAAGGTCAAGGTGCTGCAGACCCTGAGGTCGTTGCCGGAGAACCAGGGCGTGACGCTCTACGACGTGTCGGCCCCCACGATGCCGATCACCCGATGACCGGGGCCGGGGCGCTGGAGGCGGGCCTCGCCGGGGGCTCGCGGACGTCGGTCGGGGACCCGTGGCCGTCGTGGCACCGGGGTGAGACATGGCCCACGCGGCAGGTTTTCGCCGACACGCGCGGGCGGGTCGTTGATAGGACCAGGACGGGCACCTACCGTCGACACAGCACAACCTGACATAACTATAACCCTCTAGTTGAGGGTGAAGGTTGAGGGCTACAGGATCGAGAGGCATTGACGTGGCAACTCCGCAGAACTACCTAGCAGTGATCAAGGTGGTCGGCATCGGCGGTGGTGGCGTGAACGCCGTCAACCGGATGATCGAGGTCGGTCTCAAGGGCGTCGAGTTCATCGCCATCAACACCGACGCGCAGGCGCTGCTGATGTCCGACGCGGACGTCAAGCTCGACGTCGGGCGCGAGCTCACGCGTGGGCTGGGCGCCGGTGCGGATCCCGAGGTCGGCAAGAAGGCCGCCGAGGACCACGCCGAGGAGATCGAGGACGTCCTGCGCGGCGCCGACATGGTCTTCGTCACGGCCGGTGAGGGTGGCGGGACCGGCACGGGCGGCGCGCCGGTCGTCGCGCGCATCGCGCGGTCGCTGGGAGCCCTGACCGTGGGTGTCGTCACGCGCCCCTTCACGTTCGAGGGCCGGCGCCGCTCGGTCCAGGCGGACCAGGGGATCGAGGCCCTGCGCAACGAGGTCGACACCCTCATCGTCATCCCGAACGACCGGCTCCTGTCGATGTCGGACCGCAGCGTCTCGGCGCTCGACGCGTTCCACTCGGCGGACCAGGTCCTGCTCTCGGGTGTCCAGGGCATCACCGACCTCATCACGACCCCCGGTCTGATCAACCTCGACTTCGCCGACGTCAAGTCGGTCATGCAGGGGGCGGGCAGCGCCCTCATGGGCATCGGCTCGGCACGGGGCGAGGACCGCGCGGTCCAGGCCGCGGAGCTCGCGATCTCCTCGCCGCTGCTCGAGGCCAGCATCGACGGCGCCCACGGCGTCCTCCTCTCGATCCAGGGCGGCTCGGACCTCGGGCTCTTCGAGATCAACGAGGCGGCGCGACTGGTCCACGAGGCCGCGCACACCGAGGCGAACATCATCTTCGGTGCCGTGATCGACGACGCGCTGGGCGACGAGGTCCGCGTGACCGTCATCGCCGCAGGCTTCGACGGCGGCACGCCCCAGGTCCGCAAGGACTCGCGGGCTCCTGGGCAGCTCGCCGGGGCGCCCGCTGCGCAGCCGGCACAGCCCGTCCAGGCCCAGCGCCCCGTCGCGGTGCCGACCACCACGGGCAGCCACACGCTGCCCCGCCCGGTCGTCCCCATCGCCTCGGAGCCCGACGACGTCCCGGTCACCTTCGGCGGCGGGGCGGCTCAGGTCTCGGCCGGCTACCCGGCGGCGATCCCGACGTTCAGCGTCGTCCCCAGCGAGGACAACCAGAACGCGGAGCGGCCCGCGGCCGAGCGGTCGGCACAGGTCGAGGTGCCTCGCCTCTACGACGAGGAGCCCGTCCGTCGCAAGGTCGAGGAGCTCGACGTCCCCGACTTCCTCAAGTAGCGCCGTGCTCGATCCTGCACTCCCCGCACCCCCGGTTCTCGAGGTCGACCTCGGGCCGGGGGTGCGTGCTGCGTTCACGACCCGTGCGGGCGGGACCTCGCCCGCGCCGTGGGACGGTCTCAACCTCGGGCTCGGGGTCCAGGACGACGCCGAGCGTGTCCTCGTCCATCGTCAGGCGGTCGGCCGGTGGCTCGGAGCGCCACTCGTCTTCGGGACCCAGGTCCACGGGGTCGAGGTGCGGGTGCTCTCGGGCCAGGACCGGGCGTCTCGGGGCGCGACGGGCGCGGGGGCCGAGACGTGCGGTGAGTACGACGCGCTCGTCACCGCCGCACGTGGTCTGGGGCTCGGGGTGCTCGTCGCCGACTGCGTCCCGGTGCTCCTCGCGGACGCCGAGGCAGGTGTCGTCGGGGTCGCGCACGCCGGCAGGCAAGGACTGGCCGAAGGGGTCGTCGGCACCGTGCTCGAGGCGCTCGTCGCCCAGGGGGCGCAGACCGAGAAGCTGCGTGCCGTCGTCGGCCCCTCCGCGTGCGGGCGCTGCTACGAGGTGCCCGCGGACCTGCGCGACGAGGTCGCGTCCGGGCGTCCGGCCACCGCGTCCACGACCAGCTGGGGCACTCCTGCGCTCGACCTGCCGGCCGGGGTCGTCGCCGACCTGCACGCCGCCGGGGTCGCCGACGTCGTCCCGACCGGGATCTGCACCCTCGAGGACCACCGGTTCTACTCGCACCGTCTCGCGACGCGCGCCGGTGTCACGACGGGCCGGTTCGCCGGGGTCGTGGCCCTCGTCTGACCCTGCGCACGGTGCCGACGTGCCGTTTCTCACCCTCGAGCCTGTTGACCTTTCCCGGGCGTGTCGCATCCTGCCGGTCTCCGGGGCTGGGCTAGCGTGCAAAGCACGGAACCAGCAGTCGACATGAGGACGGAGAGAGGGCGATGGCCGGAGCGCTTCGCAAGACCATGCTTTACCTGGGCCTCGCTGATGATCGAGGCGAGGACGAGCAGGAAGAGTTCATCGACGAGTACGACGACTTGGGGGCCGACGTGCCGCACGACTACCAGGCTCAGGTGACCCCACTGCACCGCACGGTCGCCCCACGAGAGGTACCCCAGACGAGCATGTCAGCCGCAGAGCTGCGCCGGATCACGACCGTGCACCCGCGCTCCTACAACGACGCCCGCGTCATCGGGGAAGCCTTCCGCGGTGGCACGCCGGTCATCATGAACCTCTCCGACATGGACGACGCCGACGCCAAGCGCCTGGTCGACTTCTCCGCCGGTCTCATCTTCGGTCTGCACGGCGCCATCGAGCGGGTGACCAACAAGGTCTTCCTGCTCTCGCCCGAGCACGTCGAGATCACCGGTGAGGAGCAGACCCCGGAGCCTCCCGTGACCCGGGCCGGCTTCTACAACCAGAGCTGACCGCGGGATCTGGCACAGTTGACCCCGTGACATTCGTCTTCGCTCTGCTGGCATTCGTCCTCGGTCTCTATCTCATCGTGCTGATCGGTCGCGTGGTCTTCGACTGGGTGCAGGTCTTCGCCCGGGACTGGCGTCCGCGCGGCGTGATGCTCGTCCTGGCCGAGGCCATCTACACGCTGACGGACCCGCCGTTGCGTGCACTGCGCAAGGTCATCCCACCGCTGACCCTCGGTCAGGTGCGGCTGGACCTCGCATTCATCGTGCTGTTCCTCGCGGTGTCGTTCCTGGCACAGTTCCTGAGGTACCTCGCTTCCTGAGGGCGCCTCCAAACACGTAGAAAACTGACAACCCGGCGATCTTGACGCCGACGCCCGCGCAGCGGGCGCCGGGCGAGGCCGCCTCCTCTGACAATCTCCGCTACTTTGGACTGTGGCGATCTCGAGATCGCTCGGACTGACGGCGCAAACGCATTGAGGTGAGACGATGGCACTGCTGACAGCAGAGGACATCCTGAACAAGAAGTTCTCCGCGACGAAGTTCCGCGAAGGATACGACGTCGAAGAGGTCGATGACTTCCTGGACGAGGTGGTGAGGACGCTCAACTCCGTGCAGGAGGAGAACGACGACCTCAAGACCAAGCTGGCTGCAGCAGAGCGACGCGTCGCAGAGCTCAGCCGCGCGGACGCCTCGGGTCCGGCCAAGCCTGCCGTGGTGGACGCCCCGGTGGCCCCCGAGCCCGCTCCGGTCGCGCCGATCTCGGCTGCGGTCGCCGGCAAGCTGAACGGCGAGCCCGAGTCCGCGACCGGCATGCTCCAGCTCGCCCAGAAGCTGCACGACGACTACGTGCGCTCGGGCCAGCAGGAGGGTGACCGCCTCATCGCGGAAGCCAAGGAAGAGGGCACCCGGATCGTGCAGGAGGCCGAGGAGACCTCGCACCGCACGCTCTCCCAGCTCGAGCAGGAGCGTTCGCTCCTCGAGCGCAAGATCGACGAGCTGCGGCTCTTCGAGCGTGACTACCGCACGCGGCTCAAGAGCTACCTCCAGAACCTCATGGGGGACCTCGACAACCGAGGCAGTGCACTCCCGCCGCGCAGCGGCTCCGGCGCAGGTCGCTCGAGCGACCTGAGCGCGGGCATCTAGTCCGCCTGCCACCTGGCAGACGATCACACCAGGCGTGCGGACCTCGAGGTCACGCCGCCGGTCGGTCCGTCACGACGCACCACCCGGGTCCTCCGGCGTGGTGCGTTGTGCGTACCGGCGGGCGGCGTCTACTCTCACCGCAACTCGAACCGGAGGGGCGACATGACCAAGCTCAGTACCGCGACGCGCGCGGCAGTACGTCAGCAGTTCCCGCACCTAGCTCGCGACGTCAAGTCCTTCCCCGTGCGTGAGGGCGAAGAGCCGTGGACGCTCAAGGAGGCAGAGGAGCAGGCAGCGACCCTGCTCGAGGAGCGTGACCGTCTCGAACGCGAGCTGGCCGAGGCGGACCAGGAGCTCTCGGAGCTCCTGCGGAACTCGGGGGACGGTGCCGGCGACGACCAGGCGGACTCCGGGTCCAGCGCGCTCGAGCGCGAGCAGGAGCTCACGCTCGTGAACAACACGCGCGACCTGCTCGAGCAGACCAAGCACGCCCTGGACCGGCTCGCGGCCGGGACCTACGCGACGTGCGAGGCGACCGGGCACCCGATCGGCAAGGCTCGCCTGCAGGCTTACCCGCGGGCGAACCTGTCGGTCGAGGCCAAGCAGCGCGAGGAGCGCCGCTGACGGGACTCCGCAGCACGCGAAGGCCGTCGTCCCGAGAGGACGACGGCCTTCGTCGTCCCCGGATCGTGGGGAGCCGGTCGGACATGGCAGACTTGCCGCCGATGCCATCGACTCCCTCTCCCCAGCAGCCCGTGCCCGCCGACCCGTCGCAGGGCGGCGCCGAGCCCGGGTCCGCGGCTCCTTCCACGGTCGTCCCGACACGTGCGGCCGCCACCTCGCGGCGCCTCGTCCTGTGGGTCGGGGTGCTCGCCGCTCTCGTGATCCTGGTCGACCAGGCCACCAAGATCTGGGCCGTCGCGCAGCTCGAGGGCGAGCCGACGATCGAGCTGCTCGGAAGGTGGCTCCACCTCACGTTCATCCGCAACGAGGGCGCGGCGCTCGGGATCGGTTCGGGGTACACCTGGATCCTCACGATCGTCGTCATCGTCGTGGTCGTGTTCATCCTGAGGAGCATGCGCAGGATCGGCTCGCGCGGCTGGGCCGTCGCCCTCGGGCTGCTGCTCGGTGGTGCGCTGGGCAACCTCATCGACCGGATCTTCCGTGCGCCCGGCGTGGCGCAGGGGCACGTGGTCGACTTCATCGGGTACGGCGACCTGTTCATCGGGAACGTCGCCGACATCGCGGTGGTGGGGGCCGCCGTGATGATCGCGATCCTCTCGATCCAGGGCATCGGCATCGACGGACAGCGTCACTCGGCCGAGGGCGAGGCCTCGGAGACGTCCGCGGGGTCCGGAGCACCGGGGGCACCGGCCGTGCCCGAAGAGACGCCCGACGTGAAGCCCGAAGAGAAGGACGAGGTCCCCTCTGCGGCGGCGGGCCAGGCCGAGGCCACGCCGGACGAGACGGACGCGGCCGAGGGGCCGGACGCTCCCACCACGAGGACGGTGTCCTGATGGCACAGGTCCGTGCGCTGCCGGTGCCCGACGGCCTCGCGGGCGAGCGCGTCGACGCGGCCCTGGCCCGTCTGCTCGGCCTGTCCCGCACCCGGGCGGCCGAGATCGCGGCCGACGGCGGGGTCCGGGTCGACGGACGGGAGGTCGGCAAGTCCGACCGCCTCGTCGCCGGGGCCTGGCTCGAGGTCGAGATCCCGGACGAGCCCGACACGTCGAGCGTGCAGGTCGTCGCCGAGCCCGTGCCCGGCATGAAGATCGTGTACGACGACGACGACGTCGTGGTCATCGACAAGCCCGTGGGCGTCGCGGCCCACCCGTCGCCGGGCTGGACAGGGCCCACGGTCGTCGGCGCCCTGATCGCCGCGGGGTACCGGATCTCGACGTCGGGGGCGGCCGAGCGCCAGGGGATCGTGCACCGGCTCGACGTCGGCACCTCGGGGCTCATGGTCGTCGCCAAGAGCGAGCTCGCGTACTCGGTCCTCAAGCGCGCCTTCAAGGAGCGCACGGTCGAGAAGGTCTACCACGCGCTGGTCCAGGGGCACCCCGAGCCCACCACGGGCACCATCGACGCGCCGATCGGGCGCCACCCCTCGGCCGACTACAAGTTCGCGGTCGTGGCCGAGGGCAAGCCCTCGGTGACCCACTACGAGGTCCTCGAGATGCTCCCGGCGGCCTCGCTCGTCGAGGTGCACCTCGAGACGGGCCGGACCCACCAGATCCGCGTCCACTTCTCGGCGCTGCGCCACCCGTGCGTCGGCGACGTGACGTACGGGGCGGACCCGGTGCTGGCCAAGAAGGTCGGGCTCACGCGACAGTGGCTGCACGCGGTCCAGCTCGGGTTCGAGCACCCGTCGACGGGGCAGTGGACCCAGGTCACGAGCGAGTACCCGCAGGACCTGGCGCACGCGCTCGAGGTCGTGCGCGGGGCGTACTCCTGAGCGCCGCGTGCACGTGGCCCGCTGCGGGCCACCAGGACTTCGAGGAGGGCACAGGGTGCTGACGACCGAGCGGGTCACGACGCCCGCCCAGCTCGAGGAGGCGCACACGCTGCGCCTCGAGGTCTTCGTGGGCGAGCAGCAGGTGCCGCTCGCCGAGGAGATCGACGACGCAGACTTCGCCCCCACGACCACGCACGTGCTGGTCCGCGCGGGAGAGCAGCCCGGCGAGGGCCCCGTCGTCGGGACCGGACGGTTGCTCACGGACCCCGCGCACCCCGGCGAGGTGCACATCGGGCGCGTGGCCGTGGCACGCAGCGCCCGGGGGACCGGAGCTGGTGCCGCCGTGATGCGCGCGCTCGAGGAGATCGCGCTCGCCGAGCACGCCGTGGGCGGAGCCGTGCGGATCGAGCTCAGCGCCCAGACCCAGGCCTCGGGGTTCTACGAGCGCCTCGGCTACGAGGTGCACGGGCCCGTCTATCTCGACGCGGGGATCGACCACCGCGACGCCGCGAAGACGCTCCGCTCGCACGACTGAGGCCGTCGCCCGGTCGGGGTGCTCCCTGTCGCACCCGGCCGACGTGCCGGGCCGTCGTCGCGCTCTCGCAGGCCGGTCCGCGCCCCGGCGCGCCGAGAGCGAGGGGCTCGCGGCGTCGTCGGGCAGGCATGAGAGAAGGCACACGCGGCCACCGGCACGCGACACGCCGAGGGGCGTCGGTGGCTCGATCTAGACTCGTCGCATGCCTTCTGCCGCCACCCCTGGAAGCACCCAGAAGTCCGACGACTTCGTCCACCTCCACGTCCACACCGAGTACTCGATGCTGGACGGCGCCGCGCGGCTCGGAGACCTCTTCGAGGAGACCGCGCGCCTCGGGCAGAAGGCCATCGCGACCACGGACCACGGCTACATCTTCGGGGCGTTCGACTTCTGGTCCAAGGCGACCCAGGCCGGCATCAAGCCCATCATCGGTGTCGAGGCGTACGTCACGCCCGGCACCAGCCGGTTCGACCAGACGCGCGTGCGGTTCGGCGAGAAGGGGCAGGAGTCCGACGACGTCTCGGCCCGCGGCGCGTACACGCACCTGACGATGTGGGCCCGCAACAACGAAGGGCTGCACAACCTCTTCCGGGCCAGCTCGCTCGCGTCGCTCGACGGCCAGATGGGCAAGTGGCCGCGCATGGACCGTGACCTGCTCGAGCGCTACGGCAAGGGCATGATCGCGTCCTCGGGCTGCCCGTCGGGCGAGATCCAGACCAAGCTGCGGCTCGGCCAGTGGGACGCGGCCGTGCAGGCCGCCGGCGAGCTCCAGGACGTGTTCGGCAAGGAGAACTTCTACATCGAGCTCATGGACCACGGGCTCGACATCGAACGCCGGGTCATCAAGGACCTGCTGCGGCTCTCGGAAACCATCGGTGCGCCCCTGGTCGCGACCAACGACCTGCACTACGTGAAGAAGGAGGACAGCCACTCCCAGGAGGCGCTGCTGTGCATCAACTCCGGCTCCACGCTCGCGGACCCCGACCGCTTCAAGTTCGACGGCGACGGCTACTACGTGAAGTCCGCCGCCGAGATGCGGCACATCTGGAAAGAGCTCCCCGAGGCCTGCGACAACACGCTGCTCATCGCCGAGCAGTGCGAGGTCAGCTTCGACACGTCCGCCAACTACATGCCCAACTACCCCTGCCCGCCGGGGGAGGACGAGACCTCCTGGTTCATCAAGGAGGTCGAGAAGGGGCTGCACTACCGCTACCCGGACGGCATCTCCGACGCGGTGCGCAAGCAGGCCGAGTACGAGACCCAGGTCATCGTCCAGATGGGCTTCCCGGGGTACTTCCTGGTCGTCGCCGACTTCATCAACTGGGCCAAGGAGCACGGCATCCGGGTCGGTCCGGGCCGTGGTTCCGGTGCCGGTTCGATGTGTGCGCACATGCGTCCGTTGCCCTCGGACTCGACGACCGCGAGCGTACCGG
>NZ_JBHXBO010000009.1:0-41800 GCF_042726775.1 Oerskovia sp. NPDC060287 | reverse complement strand
CCCCAGATCGGCCCTCAGGAGGGGCATCTGCTCACGTCGAGGTGGTGGCCGGGCCGGGTCAGCCGCAGCTGGTCGCTGCGTAGGTGACGTCGTAGGCCGTGGTGACCGGTGCGCCGTCGAGCACGGCCTGAGCCGTGACCGTGACCTTCCCGGCCGCGAGCGTCACCGCACGGGCCGAGAACGTCTGGGACGCGAGCTTGCCCGGCGCGACCTGGAGGAAGGTCTTGGTCCCGAGCGGCGTGGCGACGACCACGTCGACGGGCACCTCCTCGGTGTTCCTCACGAGCACCGTGAGCGCGGCCTTCCCGGCCACGCACTTGGGCGCGACCGTGACGTCGACCTCGACCTGCGCGGGCTCGGTCACGTCGAGCGGCGGGACGCTCTCGAGGGTCGGGACGACCTTCTGGATGAGCCCGTCCTCACCGAACGTGAGGCGGTCGATGGTCGTCTCGCGGTGGTTCCCGTCACCGCCGGGGATCGCGAAGCGGTGGTAGGCGATGTACCACTCGTCGGTCCCGGGGACCTGGACGATCGAGCTGTGCCCGGTCCCGAGGATGCCCTGCGACACGTCCTTCTCGAGGATCACGCCGCGGTAGGTCCACGGCCCGTCGATGCTCGTCGACGTCGCGTACCCGACCCGGTAGTTCTCCGAGCCCGTGTCGTCGATCGAGTAGGTCAGGTGGTAGGTCCCCTCGCGGTAGTTGAGGAACAGGCCCTCGCGGAAGTTCGTCAGACCACCGAACTTCGTGATCGTGTCCTGCTTGACCGAGACCATGTCGTCGTTCAGCTCGGCGTACAGCGGCGCGTTGCTGCCGTTGCCCCAGAACAGGTAGAACTTGCCGGTCTGCGGGTCCTCGAACGCCGCCGGGTCGATCGCCTGCCCCGTCGTGACGGCCTCCCCGTTGGTGATCATGGCCGTCGGCTGCGCGGTGAAGGGCCCCTCGGGGCTGTCCGCGACCGCGACACCGATCGTCTTGCGGTTGTAGGTCGGGTTGTGGCCCGAGAAGTAGAAGTAGTACTTCCCGTCGCGCTCGATGATGGTCGGCGCCCACGCGTTGCCCGTGGCCCACGGGACGTCGCCCGCTGCGCCGTCGAGCGTGAGGAACGGCTCGGCCGAGCGCTCCCAGCTCGCGAGGTCGGTCGACTTCCACACGTAGAAGTCCTTGCCGCCCCAGCCGGGGGTGCCGTCGGTGGTCGCGTAGATGTAGTAGACCCCGTCGAAGACCGCGATGTTCGGGTCCGCGTACAGGCCCGGCAGGACCGGGCTGCGCATCTCCTTGGCCTGGACGGTCCACGTGCGCGCGGCCCCGTCGGGGCCGGTCACGGTGTAGGTCACGGGCTGCGTGAGGTCCTGCACCGAGCCGTTGGCGGGCGTCACGGTCGCACGGTCGGACACGACCAGGCGAGGCGCGAGCGCGGAACGGTCGGTGCCGGGCACCACCGGGAGGGTGACCGTGCTGGACCCGCCGTCGACGATCGCGGCGACCTTGAGCTCGGCGAGCTCGGCTCCCGTGACGGCCGAGTGGTCCTGACCGAGGTCCTTGACCTCGTCGGCGCTCAGGGCGTGGTCGTAGACGCGGAAGTCGCGGACGTCGCCCTTGAGGTACTTGTCGCCCGAGTAGAGCGAGCGGCCGATGTAGTTCGCGACCGTGGTGCCGTTACCGATCGATCCGGGGGTCGTGGTCACGTTGGTGTTCCGCGCGACCTGGATCCCGTCCTCGTAGAGGGTGCCGGTGGTGCCCGACTGCGTGTACGTCAGGTGCTTCCACACGCCGCGGGCGAGGTTCGAGCCCTTGGTCGTGTTCTGCTCGGTCGTGTAGTTCCCCGAGGCGATGGCCGTGCGGTACGCGTCCCCCGTCGTGAAGAGGTAGCCGTTGCCGCTCGACCCGCTCGTGTCGCCCAGGCCGTAGATGAAGTAGGGCGTGGACTGGGCCGTGTCGATGCGCACGTCGAGCGAGACGGTGATCTCCGTCAGGCCCTTGAGCACGTCGTTGGGCAGCTTGACGTGGTCGTCGACCCCGTCGAGGCGCACGCCGTCCGTGCCGTTGCGGGCGGCCCCGCCCGCGACGGTCGCGGGCCCGACGGCGCTGCTCGGCGCCGAGTTCACGGCCTGCGTGCCGCTCGTCTCGTCCAGGCGGTACTGGACCACCAGGCCCGGGATCTCCTTCGTCACGTCGATCGCGACGGTCGCGGTGCGCGACCCGTCCGCGGTCGTGGCGGTCACGGTCGTGCTGCCCGCCGCGACGCCGCGCACGGTGCCCGCGGAGGGCCCGTTCGAGACGACGGTCGCGACCGACGGGTCGGCGCTCGTCCACGTGATGGTGCGGGCCGTGGCGTTGGCGGGGGTCACGGTCGCGGTGAGCGAGCGTGCCGATCCGACCGTGACCTGCGTCGAGGTGGGCGAGACCACCAGGCCCGTGACGGGGACGTCGCCCTCGACCACGGTCACGACGGCCTTGGCGCGCACGCTCACGCCGGCGCCGAGCGAGCCCGTGACCTCGAAGGTCCCGGCCTGCGCGTAGCTCGCGGGGTCGATCGCGTCCCACGTGACCGCGGTCTGCGTGGTCGTGCCGGCTGCGGTGCGCGTGGCGACCGTGGCCGGCAGGACCGGTGCGTCACCGACGCTCACGACGGCCGCGACGTCCTCGGCCGACTCGACGAACGCGTCGGGCTGGTAGCCCTTGAGCAGCGCGTCGTACTCGGTCTGCGTCACGGGCAGGACCGTGCCGTGGCGCGGGCGCGAGGGCATCTCGTAGCCCGTGGACATCTTCCACTCGTCGGCGTTCAGGTCGGTCGTCTCGAAGGGCACGTAGCCGCGGCCGCCGAACTCGTCGATGAACAGGTACCACTTCTCCTCGGTGTTCGACTTGAAGATGGTCGGGCCCTCGCCCTGGTTGATGCCGCCGCCGAGCGAGTTGGCCTTGCCGATGCAGTCGGTGATGAAGTCGTAGCTCAGCGAGCGCAGCTCGCTCGCCTTCTCGCCCAGCACGAACTTGGAGCAGGGCGTCGTGGACGTGTTGTTCCGCTCGTCCTTGGTGAAGCGGTAGAACTCGCCGTCGTGCTCGATCACGGTCGAGTCGATGACCGAGTAGCCCGGGTCGACCCACACCTGCGGCTCGGTGAACGTGTAGAAGTCGCGGGTCGTGGTGTACATCATGCGGTTGTACGTGTTGGCCGTGTGGCCCGGGTCGTCCTCCTCGTAGAGCTTGGAGGCCCAGAACACGACGTACGCGCCGATCGTCGCGTCGTAGTAGGCCTCGGGGGCCCAGGTGTTGCCCGCGGTCTCCGGGGAGACCTGGACGAGGCGCTGGTCGGTCCAGTTCACGAGGTCGGTCGACTCCCACACCATGATCGACTTGGAGCCCGTGCGCTGGGACGCGTCCCAGTTGCCGTTGCCGTGGATCTTGAGGTCGGTCGCGATCTGGTAGAACTTGTCGCCCTCGGGAGAACGGATGACGAACGGGTCGCGCAGGCCCTGCTCCCCCAGGCTCGACGTCAGCACGGGCTGGTTGTCGTTGAGGTTGCGGTACCGGAGCGGGTCGTTGCCCTTGCTCAGGCCGAAGTAGACCTGCTCGCCGGTCGCGTAGCCCTCACCGATGAAGTAGGAGAACAGGTAGCCCGCGTAGTCCTGCGGCTCGGGGAGCGCGGGGACCTTCGCGTCGAACGCACGCGTCGCGGTGGCCTGGCCCTTGCTCACGGTCGCGGTCAGCGTGACGGTCTGGTCGGCCTGGCCGTGCGCGGGTCGCGTGACCTCGCCCGACGGCGTGACGACCGTGGGTGCCGTGGTGGCCCACGTGACCGTGGTGCCCTCTGCTCCCGTGGTCGGCAGCGTGAGGTTGCCGCGCACGTCGTCGAGGTTCTTGACCTCGAGCGCGGCGGCAGCGGCGTCCACGACGCCCTGGTCGCCCGTGCCGGGCACCACGGTGACGTCGAACGTCGTGGTCGCGCTCTGGCCGCGCAGCGAGAGCGTCGCGGTCAGGGTCGCGGTGTGCGCCTGGCCGACGGGCTGGGTGATGACGCCCGACGACGTCACGACGCTCGCGTCCGACGTCGCCCAGGTGACGGTCGAGCCGCCCGTGCCCTTCGCGGGCAGCGTGAGGTTCTTGGCCACGGCGCTCGTGTCCCCGAGCGACAGGGCTCCGGCGTCGGCGGAGACCGAAGCCGCCGCGTTCGCGGTGCTGACGTCCGCGACCTCGGCGGCCGTGAGCGCACGGTCGTAGAGCCGGAAGTCCTTGATGCGCCCCTTGAAGAGGTTGTCGGCCGCATAGGCGGACTTGCCGAGGTAGTTGGCGGTCGTCTTCCCGTTGCCGATCGAGCCCGGCGTGTGGGTCACGGCCGTGTTGACCCCGACCTGCGCGCCGTCCTCGTAGAGGCGACCGGTGCCGGCGCCCTGCGTGTACGTCACGGTCTTCCAGACACCGCGCGCGAGGGCCGCGGAGGGCGACTTGGCCGTGTTCTGCTCGGCGCTCCACGCGGCGTTCGAGACCGACGCCCGGTAGTTCGCGTTGCCCGAGGAGAACAGGTAGCCGTTGCCGCTCTGGGGCGAGCCGACCGCGGTGTTGCCCAGGTTGTAGAAGAAGTAGTTGCCGCTCAGGGTCGTGTCGACCCACACGTCGGCGCTGACCGTCACGGCCGAGTACCCCGCGAGGAGGTCGTCGGGCAGGTCGACGTAGCTCGAGCCGCCGAACGTCAGGCCCTGCCCGTCGGTCCAGTCGCCGCCGCCGACGAGCGTGCCGTCGTGGCCCGAGCCCGAGGCGTCGTGGGCGACCGTGCCGCTCAGCTCGTCGAGCTTGTACCAGAGCTTCAGGCCGTCGGTCGTGGGGGTGGGGATCGCTGCGGCAGTCGTCTGCGTGGCGACCGACGCCGCCGGGGCGAGCGCCGTCGGGCGTGCGGGCGCCGAGGTCAGGGCCGCTGCCGGGCCCGCCAGCGCCATCGGGGCGAGCAGAGCGACGCTCAGCGCTCCCCCGAGGGCGGCGCGAGCCCCGCGTGGGGCCCTCCGTCGGGCCGTGGGCGCGGTCTGCGCCGGGTCGTGTCGGGTGGTCATGTGGTTCGTGGCCTCCGCCGTCTCGTCGTTGAGCGCCCCCTGCTGGGGACCGTCGGGCTGGTCGTGCCGGCCCGCCGGTCCCCCGCGTCCTTGTGGTGCTGATCGTGCTGGTCGTGCTGGTCCTGTCACCGGCCCGTCTGGACCGGAGGGTTCACGCCGGGGCCGCGAGGTGACCTCGCGACCCCGGCGGAGCTGGTGCGGTCGTCAGCCGCAGGTCGTGGCCGGGTACTCGACGTCGAACGTCGTCGAGCGGGCCCCGGCCCCCGTGCCGATCGTGCCCACGACCGTCGCGGTCCCCGCGGGGACCGCCGCCGCACGGCTGTTGAACGACTGCGACGCGCTCTTGCCCGGCGCCACCGACGCGAACGTCTTGGTGCCGAACGGCGTCGTGAGGGCCACGGTCACGGCCACGTCCTCACCGTTGACCGCACGCACCGTGAGGTTCGCCCGGCCCGCGACGCACTGCGCCCTGGCCGTGACCGCGAGGTCCACGGGCTCGACCTCGGCGCCGGCCGTCTGCAGGCGCAGGAACGTGACCGAGTAGGCCGGGAACGTGTAGTCGAACGCGTTGGACGCCCCGTCCCAGGTCCGCTCGACGGGCACGATCGCCCGCGGGTTCGCCTTGGTGTTGGTGTCCGTGGGCGCGCCGACCATCTCGGTGATCGTGGCCTGGGCCGCGATCTCCTGGCCTGCGACCGTCACGGCCGTGTCGGCCGCGGTCGCGGTCGGGTTGACGACCTTGACCACGAGGTCGCCCGACTCCTCGTCGCGCGTGACGACCTGGTAGAGCGACTTCGCGGAGGGCTGCTCGTACGAGATCTGGAGCTGGCCGTCCAGGTAGAGCTGGATCGTGCTGCCCTGGACGACGACCTTGACCTTGTAGCCCTGGCCCGTCTCGACGCGCTTGTTCTCGACCGCGGCGACCTCGGCGGCGCTGCCGCCGTCGGCCCGCTGGAGGACCGAGCGGGTGTTGTTCCAGCCGCCGATGTTCCACCAGTAGTAATCGTTCGGTCCGCCCGCGGCGAAGCCCACGAGGAAGCCCTCGGACCCGGCGATCTTGCGGGCGTCGAGCTCGAGCGTGTAGTTCTTCCAGTCCTTGGCGTACGCACCCGTGACGATCGAGCGCGCGTCGGTCACGGACGTCGAGGACTGCGTGTACACGCCGTCCTGCGCGGCCCACGTCCCGGTCACGGGCGACCACTGCGTGGCGTCGTCGAACCCGTCCTGGAACAGGACGTCGCCGCTCGCGTTGTCGGTGACCTTGACGTTGTCGTACGACGCGCTGGTCGACCACGTGGACAGGAAGACGCCTCCGTCCAACGCGGGCTCTGCGGAGGCGTCGGCACCGTGCACGGACGGGACGACCTCGTCGCCCACGTTGTTCGCGAACAGCTCCTGGACGTAGTAGTTGGGCGTGCCCCACGACTCGTCGTTGTCGAACCAGATCGCGTCGGGCGACCACTGCACGTACGACTCGTTGGAGAGCAGCGGCGCGTAGGACGCGAGCTCGACGACGTCGGAGTTGCGCTCGAGGCCCGTCATGAAGGCGGCCTCGGACAGCGCGTTGAAGAACGTGTTGCCGCGCGACGCGTACTCGCCGAGGAAGACGTGCGGGCCCTCGCGGTCGTAGTCGTCGTAGCGGTCGGCGTTCTCGAGGAACCAGCTCGGGTCGTTGTAGTAGTGCTCGTCGACCAGGTCGACCTCCTGCGCACGGTTGAACTCCCAGAGCTCGTCGAACCGCTGGCCCGTGTCGTCCGGACCCGAGTTCGAGATGATCTGGACGTCCGGGTACGCGGCGCGCACGGCGCCCTTGAACTTCGGGAAGTTCGCCTCGAACGTCTTGGTGTTCTCCTCGTTGCCGAGGCCCAGGTACTTCAGGCCGAACGGCTCGGGGTGGCCGAGCTCGGCGCGCACCGCGCCCCACTCGGTCGTGACGTCACCGTTGGCGAACTCGATGAGGTCGAGCGTGTCCTGGACCCAGCGCTGGATCCGGACGTCGTCCTTCATCTCGGGGATGGTGCTGCCGCAGCCGTTGGCCCCGACGGACAGGACGGGCAGAGGCGTCGCGCCGAGGTCCTCGGCGAACGTGAAGTACTCGTAGTACCCGATCCCGTACGACTGGTTGTAGCCCCAGAAGTTCCAGTTCGTGGCCCGCTCCTCGACCGGCCCGATGGTCTCCTTCCACTGGTACGTGCGCCGGCGGTCGGTGCCGTTGCTCTCGAGGTAGGTGTCGAACGTGCCCGCGTTGGTCACGCAGCCGCCCGGGAACCGCAGGAACTGCGGGTTCATGGCGTCGATCTTCTCGGCGAGGTCCTTGCGCAGGTGGGTCTTGCCGTTGACCGGCCCGACCCACGTGTCCTGCGGCATGAGCGAGACCATGTCGAGGCGCACGGTGCCCGCGGCGCCCGCGAGGACGGCGAGGCGCCCGGCCGAGGTCGTCTCGGTCGCGGTGAGGGTCACCGAGTACTTCTTCCAGGTGTCGGTGCCGGCGACGCTCACCTTCCCGGTCGCGTAGGTGGTGCCCGCCGCGGCGTTCTCGACCTGCACGGTCAGGTCCTGCCCGACGGCGGAGCGCGCCCACACCGAGAAGTCGTACTTCTGGCCCTTCTCGAGGAAGAGGCCCGTGTTGAAGCCCGCGTTGCGCAGACCCGCGCCGGCCGCCGTCGCGTCGAGCTTGAGGTAGTACCGGTTGCTGTCGTTGAGGCGCTGCGCGTCGGTCACGACCGTCGTGGTCGCGGTACCGCCGTTGCGGTTGACCCGCTCCCAGGCCGTGAGCCCCGTGAACGACGAGTTGTCCGACGAGTTGAACTCGAACGAGCGGTTGCGCACGAGCTCGGCGTACAGCCCGCCGTCCGCCGCGTAGTTGATGTCCTCGTAGAAGATCCCGTACAGGTCGTCGCTCATCTCGACGGTCTCGCCCGCCGCGTCGATCGCGAGCGTGTGCTCGGCCGACGACAGCGCGCTGAGCGTGAGCCTGACCGCGGCCTCCTCGGCACCGAGCACCAGGGCTCCGTCCGCGGCACGCACTCCCGCGAACTCCCCGGCAGCGGCACCCGGCACGCGCAGCGCGAGCTTGCCGCCGCCCACGTCGGTCAGCCGGACCTGGGCCGGGGTCGCGTCCGCGGCCCCGAGCGTGAGGCGACCGTCGCCCGCGACGACCACCGGCAGACCGGTGCCCGCCTGCGCGAGGGTCGCGGCGCCGTCGGGCCCGCCTGCCACCGCCGTGGCCACCAGGCCCAGCGGCGAGGCCGGGCGCTGCGCGACGAACGACAGACCCGTGTCCGTCAGGACCAGGTGCTTGCTCTCCGCCGGGCCGACGAGCGAGAACGTGCCCGTCGGGACGACGTCCTGGCCCTCGGCCGCGTCGACCGCGACGTAGTCGAACGTCGCGGTGTGCGTCGAGCCGTCCTGGGCCGCGAGGGCGTACAGGCCGACCTGCGTGACGTCGAACGTGACGGTCGTCGAGCCTGCGGGCTTCCAGTCGCCCGCAGCCGCGTCCCAGTAGGACACCGCGAGCGTGTCACCCGTGCGCTGCATGCGCAGCGTCTCGCCCGTCGAGCCCGCGCGGTCGGTGAACGACGCGGCCGTGAACTTCCCGCCCGTCTCGTTGTCGAGCTCGATCGCGCGCGCCGAGGGCGACAGGCTGCCCACGTACGTCAGACCGGCGCGGACGTAGTTGTCCATGTCCTTCCACGCGATGAGGCCCGCGCCCTGGTAGACCTTGCCGACCGGGGCCGACACCTTGGTCACGACCGTGAAGTCGCCCACGGGGACGTCCACCATGAAGACGTTCTTCGCGGTGTTCGCCTCCTGGTAGGTGTCGCCCGTCTGGGACGTCAGGGTCAACGACCCGGGCGTCGTCGCGAGCGACCACGCCGACGGAACGGGGTTGACGACGTCCCACGCGGAGCCGAGCCGGCCCGAGTCGAACTGGTCGACCCAGGCGCCCGCAGGGAGGACCGGCTCGGTGGCCGCGAAGGCCGCCGGGGTGACCGCGAGGGCGGTCGTCGCCGCCAGCGCGAGGACCGCGACGGAGGCCGCCCACGGTCGTGCCGTCCTGCCGCGGGATGTACCGCGGGCAGGGGAATCAGAGATGATCACAGTGCTCCAACCTTGCTGCAACGAGGAAAGGAGCGATGCCGGGTGCAGCCCGTGCGCTCCATTGCTGTACGGGTCAACCCGGCGGGTGCGCCCTCCCGGTCGTCCGAGCCGGCCCCGGGTACCAGCCGGGACCGGCTCGACCGGGAGGGTGCCACCTCCGGGCCGTTCTCGGTCCGTCTGCCTCGACGGACCGGGCTGTGGTGCCTCGCACGGGACCGGCTCCAGGGCCGACCCGCGCGAGGCAGTGGTGCTGGACGGGCGCTAGGTGGCGCTTCCGCGCCCCTGGCGGAATGTCATGGCCCGCTGCAGCAGGACGAACGCGAGCAGGACCACGCCGATGAAGACCTTGGTCCACCAGGAGTCCAGGCCCTCGCGGGCGATGAGCACCTGGATCAGGCCGTAGACGAGCACGCCCGCGACCGAGCCCAGGACGAACCCGCCGCCGCCGGTCAGGAGCGCGCCGCCGATCACGACCGCCGCGATCGCGTCGAGCTCCATGCCGATGCCCGTGAGGTTGAAGCCCGACTTGGTGTAGAAGGCGAACAGGATGCCTGCGATCCCGGCGCACGTGCCGCTGATCACGTAGACCCACACCTTGGTCGAGCTGCCCTTGAGGCCCATGAGGTTCACGGCCGCGCCGTTGTCGCCCGTGCCCAGCCCGTAGACCGTGCGGCCGAAGCGCGTGTAGTGGAGCAGGTAGATCGCGATCAGCAGGACCACGAACGCGATGACCATGCTGAGGTTGATGCTCCAGGCCTCACGGCCCTCGCCGAACTTGATCTTCCACGAGGCCAGGGCCGCGAAGCCCTCGTCCTTGATCGCGAGCGACTGGACGCTCACGACGTTGGCCAGGCCGCGCGCGAGGAACATCGCGGCGAGCGACGCGATGAAGGGTTGTATGTCGAAGTACTGGACCATCACGCCGATCAGCAGGCCGAACGTCGTGCCGATCAGCACGCCCAGGATCAGGACCACCGGCAGCGGTGCCCCGGCGATCAGGAGCTTGGCCACGACCAGGCCCACGAGCGCCACCACGGCGCCGACCGACAGGTCGATCCCGCCCGTGATGATCACGAAGGTCATGCCGATCGCGAGGACGATCAGGTACGAGTTGTCGACCAGCAGGTTGGAGAACAGCCGCATGCTCAGGAAGTCGCGGCGGTCGGTGCTGTAGCGCGCCTGGCCCACGATCAGGATGACCGCGAGGGCCACGAGCGTGCCCGTGACCGGCAGGAGCCGGCGGTCCGAGAGCTTGCGGACCACGGGGTTGGTCATGAGGCGCGCGACGAAGCCCGTGTCGTGACCGCCGCGCGGCGTCTTGCCCTGCTGCGAGCTCTTCGACGCACGGGGCGTCGTCTGGACGGTGCTCACGCTGCTGCCCCCTTCGCGCTCGTCGCTGCCGTGCCCGCACCCAGGGTGGGTCGCTTCCTCGGTAGTCGCGACGCCAGGAGCGAGCGCAGGCGCTCGGAGGCCGCGATGCACACGACGATCAGCACGAGCGCCTTGAACAGCGGCGTGATCTGCGAGCTGATGTGGAAGATGACCACGGCCCGCTCGAGCGTCGAGAGCAGCAGGGCGCCGACGACGACGCCCGCGAGGCTGAACTTGCCGCCGTCGAGCTTGGTGCCGCCCAGGACGACGACCATGATCGCGTCGAGCTCCTTCATGAGGCCGATGTTGTTCGCGTCGGCCGCCATGGTCGGGGCTCCGTAGACGATGCCCGCGAGCCCGGCGAGCAGGCCGCAGAGCAGGTAGACGAACCACGTGATGTTGCGCGACTGGACGCCCGCGAGACGGCTGGCCTCGCGGTTGATGCCGATCGACTCGACCAGCATGCCGAGCGCGGTGCGCCGCACCAGCAGCGCGACCAGGGCGAACACGACCGCGGCGATGACCACGGGGGTCGGGATGCCCAGGACGAAGCCCGAGCCGATCGACTTGAAGGGCGGGCTCGTGGTCGTGGTGATCTGGCCCTTGGTGATGAGCATCGCGATGCCGCGCCCCGCGACCATGAGGATCATGGTCGCGATGAACGGCTGGATGCCCAGGACCGTGACGAGGAAGCCGTTGAAGGCTCCGATCACCGCGGCGACCAGGAGGCCGATCGCGACCGCGGCGAGCGCCGTGCTGAGCGTGCCCCCCGTGCCGCTCGCGTCGATGTACGTCAGCGACACCGCGAGCGAGATCGCCATGACCGCACCGACCGAGAGGTCGATCCCGCCCGTCGCGATCACGAGGCACATGCCGATGCCGAGCAGGAGCGGGGTCGCGCTCGCCCGCATGATGTCGATGATCTGGCCGAACAGGTGGCCGTCCATGATCGTCACGTCGAGGAAGCCGGGGCTGCGCAGCCCGCACGCGAGGAGCATGACGACGAGGGCGACCACGGGCCAGAACAGGTGGTGGTGCGTGATGCGGCGCAGCACGCCCTGGGCACCCCGCGGTGCGGGGCTGCCGGACACCGGCGGCGTCGCCGGCGGTGTCGTCGGAGTCGTGGTGGTCGTGCTCATGATGCGCTCCCGCTCGCTGCGATCGTCTCGAGGATCGTGGTGGACGTGACGTCGGGCCCGTTGGTGATCTCGCCGATCTTCTGGCGGTCACGCATCACGACGACGCGCTGGCTCAGGCGCAGCACCTCGTCGAGCTCCGACGAGATGAAGACGACGCCCATCCCGTCCGAGGCCAGCTCGGCGACGAGCCGCTGGATCTCGGCCTTGGCACCCACGTCGATGCCGCGCGTGGGCTCGTCGAGGATGATCAGGCGCGGCGCGGTCGCGAGCCAGCGGGCCAGGAGGACCTTCTGCTGGTTGCCGCCCGACAGGTTCTTGATGAGCATGTTCGGGTTCGCCGGGTAGACGTTGAGCGCCTTCATGTAGCGGTCGACGACCGCGTCCAGCTCCTTGGCCGGGATGGGACGCCACGGGCCGCGGCTCGCCTGCATCGCGAGGGCGATGTTCTCGCGGACCGTGAGGTCCCCGATGATGCCCTCCTTCTTGCGGTCCTCCGAGGAGAACGCGACGCCTCGCTTGATCGAGGTCAGGGGGGCCGCGCCGCGCGTCGTGCCGTCGAACGTCAGCTTCCCGCTGCCCGCCTTGTCGGCGCCGTAGAGGAGGCGGGCGACCTCGGTGCGGCCCGAGCCGAGCAGGCCCGCCACACCGACGATCTCGCCCGCGTACACGTCGAGGTCGAACGGCTCGACCGACCCGTCGCGGCCCAGGCCCACCGCCTGGAGCAGGGGGGCCTCGTCGTGCTCGGACGCGACGCGGTGCGCACGCGCCTCGACGTCGGCGAGGGCTTCGCTCGACCGGCCGATCATCGCGGAGATGAGCTCCATCCGGCCGAGCTCCTTGGTCAGGTGCTCGGAGATGAGGCGGCCGTTGCGCAGGATCGTCAGGCGGTCGGTGATCTCGTAGATCTGGTCGAGGAAGTGCGACACGAAGAGGATCGCGACGCCCTTGTCCCGCAGCGAGCGGATCACGTCGAAGAGCTCTGCGACCTCGGCCTTGTCGAGGCTCGAGGTGGGCTCGTCGAGGATCAGGACCTTCGCGTCGACGACCATGGCCCGGGCGATCGCGCAGAGCTGCTGCACGGCGATCGAGTGGGAGGACAGGGCCGACGAGGGGTCGATGTCCAGGTTGAGGAGGGCGAGGTACTCGCGGGCCTTGCGGCGCGTCGCGGGCCAGTTGATGAAGGGGCCGAACCGGATCTCGTGCCCGAGCATGATGTTCTCGGCGACCGACAGGTTCGAGCAGAGGTTGACCTCCTGGTACACGGTGCTGATGCCCGCGTCCTGGGAGTCGCGGGTCCGCGTGAACCGGTGCTCGGCACCGGAGACCACGATGCGACCCGCGTCGATCTGGTAGACCCCCGTGAGGGCCTTGATGAGGGTGGACTTGCCGGCGCCGTTCTCGCCCATCAGGGCATGGACCTCACCGGGGCGGAGGGTGAGATCGACGCCGTCGAGGGCCTTGACGCCTGGGAACTCGATGGTGATCCCGGTCATCTCCACCACGGGCGCCGCGGTGGCGGCGGTCGTCGTTGACATGGTTGTTCTTCCGTCCTGGGGAAGGTGCTGGAGCTCAGGCACCGGCCGGCAGGGACGTGGTGCAGGTCCCCGCGCGCGGTGTGTGCGGCCCGCCCGGTCACCGCGCCGCGTGGGGGCGGCGACCGGGCGGGCCGTCAGGTGCTGCTCGTCAGAACGAGCGGGCGTCGATGATCTCCTGCGTGATGGTCTGGTCGAACGCCTGGTCGACCACGATGGTCTCCTTCTCGACGTCCTCACCCGCTGCGACCTGCTTGATGAGCTCGAGGAGCTGGTCGCCGAAGGCCGGGTTGCACTCGACCACGAAGTTGAACTTGCCCTCGAGGAGAGCGGTCAGGCCGTCGTGCACGCCGTCGACCGTGACGATCTGGATGTCCTTGCCCGGGACCTTGCCCGCGGCCTCGATGGCCTCGATGGCACCGAGACCCATGTCGTCGTTGTGGGCGAAGATGAGGTTCAGGTCGGGGTAGGCCTGCAGGGCTGCCTCGGTGGCCGCCTTGCCCTCGGCGCGCGTGAAGTTACCGGTCGCCTGGCCGACGATCTGGTCCTCGACGACCGAGCGGAAGCCCTCCTGGCGGTTCGTCTGCGCGCCCGAGCCCATGGTGCCCTGGAGCTCGAAGATCTTGGCGTCGGGAGCGTTCTCCGCGACCCACTCGCCGGCCGTGACGCCCTCGGCGGTGAAGTCCGCGCCGATCCAGGTCACGAAGGGGTCCTCGACCGTGGTGTCGACCGTGCGGTCGACGAGGACGACGGGGATCTCGGCGTCCTTGATCTCCTGGAGGACCTCGTCCCAGCCGGTCTCGATGACCGGCGAGAACGCGATGACGTCGACGTCCTGGTCGATGAAGTCGCGCAGGGCCTTGATCTGGTTCTCCTGCTTCTGCTGCGCGTCGACGAACGTGAGGTCGATGCCGTTCTCGGCCGTCAGGTTGGCCTTGACCGACTCGGTGTTGGCCGTGCGCCAGCCGCTCTCGGCCCCGAGCTGGGAGAACCCGACACGGATGTTCTCGCTGCCGCCGCCTGCGCCGTCCGTGCTGTCGGCCGAGTCGGTCCCGCCGCCGCTGCACGCTGCGAGGGCGAGGACTGCTGCACCGACCAGGATGCCCGTGAGACGGACGCGTGCCGTGGACTTGTTGAACATGGTTCTCCTCCTTGAGATGCGGTCCTCGGCGCCGTGCCGGGACCACGTCGGCCCGTCGTTGGGCTGTTGGTTCGTGGTCGTGCGTCTTGAGTTGTCGAGCTGCTCCGCTCACGTTCAGATGTGATCGCTCACACCCCCTGGGAAGAGATGTTAGCGCTCACACGCGGAAGTTGGAAGCCCTGCGGGTCACGTTTCAGTCACGAGAGGTGGCGCCGGTCTCGAAAGGGCGCCGAGACCTGGACCTTTGCTCCGCCGTCTGATCCCCTCCGCCGTCGTACGCCGCGGACACCCAGCACCACGGGAGCCCCCGCAGGTGCCGCAGGGTGCCGACGGCGTCCTCGTGAGCGCGCGAGCGTGGACGGCCGGGAGAGCCGTCCGCGCGGAGGCCCACCGTCGGCCGGCGCGCCGACCCGCACCCCCCAGGGGCAGGACGGCACGCCGGCCGCGGAGCTCGCGGCGGCGGCCCGGAGCGAGCCGTCGCCCTCGCCCCGGGCCCCCTCGCGGCCGTCGGGCCACGCAGGCCCGACGGCCGGGCCGTGGGGGCGCTCAGAGCCCCTGGGCGACCCGGAAGTAGACCTGGTTCCAGCGCACCTGGTCGCGGAAGCCGCGTCGCGTCGTGCTCTCGTCGATCACGAGCAGCTCGGTGCGGGCGATCTCGGCGAAGACCTCGAACGCGTCGAGGCCCGCTGCGGTCGAGAGCACCGTGTGGTGCGCACCGCCCGCGGTGAGCCACGCCTCGGCGGACGTCGCGAAGTCGGGGCGCGGCTCCCACACGGCGCGCGCGACGGGAAGGTTCGGCAGCGGCTCGCTCGCCGGGACGACGTCGACCACGTTGGCCGTGAGGCGGAAGCGGTCGCGCATGTCGGCGAGCGAGACGACGACGCCCACGCCGGGGTCGGCGTCGAACACCATGCGGACCGGGTCCTCCTTGCCGCCGATCCCGAGCGGGTGGATCTCCACGCGCGGGGTCGACGCCGTCAGGGAGGGGCAGACCTCGAGCATGTGCGCGCCCAGGATCTTCTCGCTGCCCGGCGTGAGGTCGTACGTGTAGTCCTCCATGAGCGAGGCCCCGCCGGGCAGCCCCTCGCCCATGACCTTGGCGGCCCGGACGAGCACGGCCGTCTTCCAGTCGCCCTCGGCGCCGAACCCGTAGCCCTTCGACATGAGCCGCTGGACCGCGATGCCGGGGAGCTGGCGCAGGTCGCCCAGGTCCTCGAAGTTGGTCGTGAACGCCTTGGCACCGACCGACTCGAGGAACGTCTCGAGCGCGATCTCCTGGCGGGCCGCGTAGCGCAGCGACTCGTGCCGGTCGCCGTCCTTGCGCAGCTCGGGGGCCACGTCGTAGAGGTTCTCGTACTCGGCCACGACGGCGTCGACGTCGGCGTCGGACACCGCGTCGACGGCCTCGACGAGGTCGTTGACGCCCCACGTGTTCACGCTCACACCGAAGCGCAGCTCGGCCTCGGTCTTGTCCCCCTCGGTCACCGCGACGTTGCGCATGTTGTCGCCGAAGCGGACCAGGCGCAGCTCGTGCGTCGCGGCCCAGCCCGCGGCGCCGCGCACCCAGGAGCCCACGCGTGCCGTGACGGCCGGGTTGGAGACGTGCCCCACGACGGTCGTGCGCGCCACCCCGAGCCGCGTCGCCATGTACGCGTACTCGCGGTCGCCGTGCGCGGCCTGGTTGAGGTTCATGAAGTCCATGTCGATCGAGTCCCAGGGGAGCTCGACGTTCGCCTGCGTGTGCAGGTGCAGCAGCGGCTTGCGCAGCGCGTCGAGACCGCCGATCCACATCTTGGCGGGGCTGAACGTGTGCATCCACGTCACGACGCCGAGCACGCGGTCGTCCGCGTTGGCGTCGAGCATCGCGCGCCGGATCGAGGCCGAGTCCTTGAGGACGGGCTTCCAGACGACGTTCGCGGGGACGTCGGACGACGCGTCGAGGGCACGCGCGACCTCCTGCGACTGCTCGGCGACCTGACGCAGGGTCTCGTCGCCGTACAGGTCCTGGCTACCGGTCAGGAACCAGATCTCGCGGTCCGCGTAGGGCTTGCTCATAGGTCCACATCTTTCGTGTCGGTGGGAGCGGACTCCGCGTCGGTGCGGAGCCGCCGTGCTGCTGGTCGTGCAGGGTGCGCCGGTGCTCGTCAGTGCGCCGGCTGCTGCCCGTAGACGTGCTGGTAGCGCGCGTACAGCGAGTCGACGTCGGGCTGGCCGATACGGGTCGGCTCGCCGAGCTGTCGGCTGACGTGCACGGTCCGGGCGACCTCCTCGCACATGACGGCCGCCTTGACGGCCGCGCGGGCGTCCTTGCCGATCGTGAACGGGCCGTGGTTGCGCATGAGCACCGCGGGGCTGCGCGAGTCGCGCAGCGTCTCGACGATGCCGCGCCCGATCGAGTCGTCCCCGATGAGCGCGAACGGGCCGACCGGGATGTCGCCGCCGAACTCGTCGGCCATCATCGTCAGGACGCACGGCACGGGCTCGGCGCGCGCGGCCCAGGCCGTGGCGTACGTCGAGTGCGTGTGCACGACCCCGCCGACCTCGGGCATGTGGCGGTAGACGTAGGCGTGGGCCGCGGTGTCCGACGACGGCGCCCGGTCCCCCTCCACGAGGTTCCCGTCGAGGTCGCACACGACCATCGACTCGGGCGTGATGTCGTCGTACGACAGACCGGACGGCTTGATGACGAGCAGGTCCTCGGCGCCGTCCGCGCTCTCGGCGCCCGCGCGCACGCGCTCGGAGACGTTGCCCGCGGTCCACACCACGAGCTCCCAGCGCGGGAGCTCGGCGTGCAGCGCGGCGACGCGTTCCTTGGCGGCGTCGACCGCGGCGCGCAGGTGGGCGGGGACCGAGCGGCCGGGACCACCGGTCGTCGCAGCGGTCTCGGTCGTCACAGGAAGGGTGCTCATGGGGTTCTCCTTCGTCGGGGTCAGAGCGCGTCGACGGCTGCGCGCTCGACCGCGAGCCCGGCGTCGTAGCGGTCGAGGTAGGCCGCGAAGCCCGCGGCGTCGTCCGGGTCGGGCGCGACGGTGTCGAGCTCGGCCGTGGCGAACACGTGCTCGCGGAGGTAGGTGTCGAGGTCCTTCTCGTCACCGTCGGCCACGGCGCGGGCATAGGCCGCGAGCAGCGCGATGCCCCAGGCCCCGCCCTCCCCCGCGGTCCGCCCCACGGTCACGGGGGCGCCGATCGCCGCGGCGAGGAGACGCTGGGCCACGCCCTCGGTCCGGAAGATCCCGCCGTGCGCGAACATGGCGTCGAGCGCGACCCCCTCGCCGGCGAGCACGCGCATGCCCAGGGCGAGGGTGCCGAACGCGCTGTACACCTGCGCCCGCATGAAGTTGGCGAGGGTCAGCCGGCTGCCGGGCGTGCGGACGAACAGGGGCCGCCCCTCCTCGAGGCCCGTGATGGGCTCGCCCGAGAGGTAGTTGTACGCGAGGAGCCCGCCGCCGTCGGCCTCGCCGTCGAGCGCTGCGCGGAACAGCGCACCGAACACGTCGTCGGCCGCGGCCGGCGTCCCGAGCGCGGCCGTGAGCTCGCCGAAGAGGTCGGCCCAGGCCGCGAGCTCGCTGGCCCCGTTGTTGCAGTGGACCATCGCGACGAGGTCGCCCGCAGGGGTCGTGACCAGGTCGAGCTCGTGGTGGCGGTTCGCGAGCGCGTGCTCGAGCACGACCATCGCGAAGATGCTCGTGCCCGCACTGACGTTGCCCGTGCGCGGCGCGACCGAGCTCGTCGCGACCATGCCCGTGCCGGCGTCCCCCTCGGGCGGGCACAGCGGCACGCCCGGCAGCAGCGCGCCGCTGGGGTCGAGCCAGGCCGCGCCCGCTGCCGTCAGGCTCCCGGCGTCCTGCCCCGCGACGAGGACCTCGGGCAGCAGGGACTCGACCACGAGCCCGGGGCGTCGCACCCCGACGAGCTCGTCGAGCTGTGCGAGCATGCGACGGTCGTAGGTCCGCGTCGTCGGGTCGACGGGGAACATGCCCGACGCGTCGCCCACGCCGAGCACCGAGCGCCCGGTCAGGACCTGGTGGACGTAGCCTGCGAGGGTCGTGAGCGAGGCCACCTGCGCGACGTGCGGCTCGTCGTCGAGGATCGCCTGGTACAGGTGGGCGACCGACCAGCGCAGCGGGATGTTGTGGTCGAAGAGCTCGGAGAGCTCCGTGGCCGCCTTGCCCGTGGTCGTGTTCCGCCAGGTGCGGAACGGGACGAGCAGCTCGCCCTGCGCGTCGAACGCGAGGTAGCCGTGCATCATGGCCGAGACGCCGATCGCTCCGAACGTCGTGGGGCGCACCCCGTAGCGGCGCTCGACGTCGGCGACCAGCTCGGCGTAGCAGTGCTGCATGCCCTCGCGCACGGCCTCGAGCGAGTAGGTCCACGTGCGGTCGACGTACTCGTTCTCCCACTCGTGGCTGCCGCTCGCGAGGGGCGTCCCGTCCGGGCCGACGAGGCACGCCTTGATCCGGGTCGAGCCGAGCTCGATCCCGAGCGCGGTGTTCCCGGTGGCGACCGCCTCGCGGAGGTCGTCCACCCTGTCCTGCTGCACCATTGCTGTCTTCTCCTCGTCGCGTCGTCGCGCCTGGCTACGCCCTGCTTCTGAATGTTAGCGCTCACACGGAGTGGTGGCCAACCCCTCGGTGCAACCTCGTGGGGCGGACGGGGTCCGCGTGGCGGCGCAGGACGGAACCACCTGCCGGTGGGCCCCGCGCCTGCCTCAGGCGCTCGGCGGTCCCGAGCTCGCCCGGACCACCAGGTCCGGCGGGATCTGCGTGGACTCGCGCGTTGAACCGGCGAACGCGTCGAGCAGCAGCGCCATGCACCGCCGACCCAGCTCGGCGAAGGGCTGGCGGACCGTCGTGAGCGGCGGGATGAAGTGGGCCGAGCCCTCGACGTCGTCGAACCCGACGACGGACACGTCGCGCGGGACCACGACGCCGGCCTCCCAGAACGCCTGGAGCACGCCGAGCGCGAGGTGGTCGTTGCCCGCGAAGACCGCGGTCGGCCCGTTCCCCGCCGACACCCGGCGTGCGAGGTCACGACCGACCTCGTAGCCCGCGTCGGACGACCACGAGCAACGGATCATCTCGCGGTCGATCTCCGGCACCCCCCTGGCGGCGAGCGCGTCGTTCCAGCCCTTGGCCCGCTCGCGCGCGTCGAACCAGTCGAGCGGGCCCGCGAGGTGGATCACCGAGCGGTGCCCCAGGTCGAGCAGGTGCTCGGTCGCGACGCGCGCGCCGAGCCGCTGGTCGACCGCGATGGGCAGGATGCTCGCGGCCCCCGTCCCGGGCGCCCCCGCGTGCACCTCGTCCGGCTCCCGGGCCGCGATGAGGATGATCGGGACGGGCGCCCGGAACGAGTCGACCGCGGCCGCGACGTCCGTCTGGGGCGCGATGACCACGATGCCCTCGACCGCCTGGGCCATGAAGTGCTCGAGGACCGTGTGCATGGTCTCGGCGTCGTAGCGGCGGATCGTCGCGACCGAGACGAAGTACCCCTCCTCGCGTGCGGCCCCCTCGACCGCGATGAGGGTGCTCGTCGGCCCGTACAGCGCCGAGCCCGTCGTGACCACGCCGATGGTCCCCGACCGCGCCGTCACGAGCGCGCGCGCCGCGCTGTTGCGCCGGTACCCGAGCGTCGCGATCGCGTCGAGCACCCGCTCCCGCGTCTGCGGGCGCACGCTCGGGTGATCGTTGAGGACCCGCGAGACGGTCTGGTGCGAGACGCCCGCGAGCTCCGCTACGTCCGACATCGCGGGAGGTCGGGTGCGCCCGACGTCGGCGCTCATGCCTGCGCCTCCAAGGCTGCGGCGAGCTCCTCCGAGCGGTCACGAGCGGCCTCGAGCGCCGTGAGGAACGCTGCCCTGACGCCGCCGTCGTCGAGCGCTCGCAGCGCCGCGACCGTGGTGCCGCCGGGCGAGGAGACCTTCTCGCGCAGGATGACCGGGTGCTCGCCCGTCTCGTCGAGCATGCGGGCCGAGCCCAGCACGGTAGCGGTCGCGAGCTCGAGCGCCACGGCGCGGGTCAGGCCCAGCAGGACCCCGGCCTCGGCGAGCGCGTCGACGACGTAGAAGACGTAGGCGGGCCCGGAGCCCGAGAGCGCGGCCACCGCGTTCTGGTCCTTCTCCGCGACCCGGACCACGAGCCCGGTCCGGCTCAGGAGCCGCTCGACGAGGGTCACGTCGTCGTCGCTCGCCGCGGCTCCTCCGCTGACAGCGCTGACACCCGAGCCGATGACCGAGGGCGTGTTCGGCATGACGCGCACCACGGCCGTCCCGGCCGGGAGGCGGTCCTCGTAGAAGCGCGTCGAGAGCCCGACGACGACGCTCACCACCACGGTCCCCTCACCCAGGTGGGGCGACACCTCCGCGAGCAGCCCCGCGACGTCCTTGGGCTTGACGGCGACCACGACCAGACCCGCGTCGCGCACCGCGGTGGTGTTGTCCGTCGTCGTGGTGACGCCGTGGCGCTCCTCGAGCTCCCGCCCCCGCTCGGCGCGACGCACGGTCGCGACCGCGTCGGTGGGCAGCCACCCCGCGCGGAGGGCCCCCGCGAGCACGGTCTCGCCCATCACACCGGTCCCGAGGACGGCGAGCCGGGTGTGGCTGCTGGGGCTGTCGACCTGGTGGGTCGTCGTGGACATCGTTGTTCCTGCTTCCTCGTCGTGCGTCCCGGCCCGTCGGGCCTGCCCTGCTGCGGCCCCGGCGAGCGACGCGCGCCGCGCCTGACCGTCGGTCGGACCGTCCGGCGCGGCGGCCTCTCGGCGGCTACAGCGGGAACGCTGTGTAGAACTTCTCGATCTGGTCGACGGGTCCCGTCGCCTGCAGCACGGCCGTGCCGTTGCGCCAGGTGACGGTCGCCGTCCCGGCGGCCGCGGCGACCGGTGTGACGGCATAGGTTCCCACGGGCTTGCCGTCGACCTCGACGTCGCCCGTGGTCGTGGGTTCTCCCCCCGCGGCCACCGCGGCCTCGAGCAGCTCGGAATAGGCCACCTCTGCCTCGTCGTCGCTCCCCCATTGTCCCGCGAGCACGGCCACGCTGCTCGCCGCGTCGCCCTCGCCGTCCGCGTAGGCCAGCTCGTGCCCCTCGATCGCCCCTGCGTCGCCGTACGCGTCGGTCGGCGCCTCCGACCGGAGCGCGAACTGGAGCACGGTGTCCGGGAGCGCCTGGGCGAACTCGGTCGAGGCGGACCGCTCGACCGGTTCGATCGTGGGCGTCGGCGGCGCCTCGGTGACCGTGACCTCCGCGGGCACCTCGGCCTCGCCCGCCCGGGCGAACCCTGGCCACACGAGCGCCGCGAAGCCCACCACGCCCGCGAGCAGCGCGAGGAGCACGACCAGGGCGACCAGGCGGCGTCGGGCGTACACGGCCGACGAGGGCGCACGACCGTGCCTGCTGTCACGCAGCCCGGAGGCGTCCCGCGACGTCGGGCGCGGCCGACCCGTCTGCTGGCTCATGGCGCTCCCCTCGATCCGACCTCTGCTCGCGTCAGCCTATTGCGTACCACCGCAGTGTCCGTGCAGGCCGCGCGGACGAGCCCGGCCGGCGGTGGTCCGGACGCGACGCGCCCGGACCACCACCCGTCAGCCGCAGGCCACGGCCCCGTACGGCGCCTCGAAGGTGCTCGCCGCGTCCTGGCCGCCGACCTGCCCGGTCGCGACCACCGTGACGACGCCCGCCTCGGCCCCGGCGGACCGGGCCGAGAAGGTCTGCGCGGCGGACTTGCCGGGCGCCACCCCGACGAACGACTTGGTGCCGAACGGCGTCCGGACCTGCACCGAGACCGGTGCGGGCTCGTCGTTGACGACACGCACGGCGATCTGCGCGGTCCCGCCCACGCACTTCGCGGTGACCGTCACGGTCACGGCGACCTCGGGGTCCTCCGGCGTACCGACCCCGGGGTCGTCCGCCATGACCCGCAGCTCGGAGACGGCGACGGCCGAGTAGCTCGTCCCGTCGGAGTCCGCGTGGATCACGGCGCGCAGCCGGGACGTCGTGACCCGGTCGAACGTCACGGCGTTGAGGGCCGTGGTGCTCGTGCCGTACCCCGAGGGGTTCGCGACGTCCTTCCACGACCCCGGTCCCGAGGCGTCCCAGTACTGCAGGGACCACGACGCAGGCTGGGCGACACCGTTGCCCGTCCCCTGGGGCGAGTCCTGCCAGAACTGGATCTCGGCCCCCGTGAGCACGATGGGCCGGGCCCAGTCGTACTGGAGCCACTGGCTCTCGGGCCGCTCACCCGACCAGGTACCCCACAGCTGCCCCTGGCTCGGGCTGCTCGGCACCAGGCCGTCGTTGACGGCGCCCAGCGAGTTCCAGCCCGCGGTGTAGGACGCGCTCGGCGTCGCGATGGGCGCGACGTTGCCGGTCAACGGGCCCGAGACGTCGGCCGCGATCGTCAGGCGCTGGGCCGTCCCGGCGTTGCCCGCCGCGTCGATCGCCCGGAACGACACGTCGTGCTTGTTCGAGTCCGGTGCGGCGACGGGACCGGAGTACTCGGTCCATGCGCCGGTCCCGACCATGTACTCGACGCGGGCAACGCCCGACGTCGCGTCGGTCGCGGTGACCGTGACCGTGCGAGCGGTCTCGTCGAGCACCCCCGTGCTCACGGGGGCCGTGCGGTCGATCGAGACGGTCTGCGTGCTCTCGGCCGAGGTGTTCCCCGCGTTGTCCGTGGCCCGCGCCGTCACGACGTGCCGGCCGTCGCCGCTCACCGCGACGTCGACGAACCGGACGCTCGGCGTGCTCGACCACGAGCCGTCGTCGACCCGCGTGTCGAGCGTGACCCGACCCCCGCCGTCGTCCGCGCCCGACACACGGACCGTGACGTCGGACCGGAACCACCCGCCGGTGCCCGCCGAGCCGCTGACCGAGAACGCGACCTCCGGGGCGGTGTCGTCCCCCTCGGTGTCGGCCGGGTCCACGACGGTCACGGTGCCCGTGACCCGCCCGGCGGCGTAGCCGAGGACCGAGCCCTCGACCGTGAAGGTCCCCGCCTGCGCGACCGACGACGGGTCGACCGCGTCCCAGAACACGGGGAGCGCGAGCGTCTCGGCAGGGTCACCGGGGTAGGTCGCCGCGACCGTGCCCGGCAGCTCCGTCTCGCCGATCTCGACGGTCATGGCCGGCCGGTCGATCGCAGCGGGCTGGGCCGCGAGCACCTTCCACTCCTCGACCGCCACGCCCGAGAACGTGCTGCCGTTGGTCGAGGCGTCCAGGACGGCGCGGAGCTGGGTCGTGGTCACCGCGTCGAACGTCGTGCTCTGGAAGCCGTTGGTCGAGGTCCCGTAGCCGCTCGGGTTCCGGACGTCGGCCCACGCGCCCGCGGTCGCGTCCCAGTACTGGATGCGCCATGCGGCCGGAGCCGCGACGCCCACGCCCGTGCCCTGCGGCTGGTCGTTCCAGAAGTCGATCTGCGAACCGCCGACGCGGACCGGGGAGTCCCACGTGTACTGGACCCACTGCTGAGCCGGGTTGTTCCCCGTCCAGGTGCCCCACATGTCCGGGGGCAGGGGGTTCGGGCGCACGATCTCGTCGTTGAGCGCCTTGATCCAGTACTGCGTGGGGACGGGGTCGTTCGACACCGTGACCCGAGCCTCCTGCGCGACGTTCGCGCGCGGGGTCCGGTCGGCCGTGCGGGCCGGTGTCGGCACGACCTTCTCGATCCGGGCCGGCGTCTGGCTGTCGTCGAAGCGCAGCGTGTCGACCGCGACCGATCGGCGGAAGTGGTTCCCGCCCACGGCGTCGGCCGTGTGGTAGACCAGGCGCCACTCGCCGTCGTACTCGACGATCCCCGGGTGGCTCGTGGTCGAGGAGACGGGGTCGAGGATCGTCCCGCGGTACGTCCACGGGCCGGCGGGCGAGGCGGCCGTCGCGTACCCGATGCACGCGTGGTAGTTCGCCGGGGTGCACGACGACGTCGCACCGGCGTTGTTCCCCGCGTACGCCATGTAGTAGGTCCCGTCGCGCTCGAAGGCCCACGCACCCTCGAAGAAGCCCGTCAGGCCGCTCACGGTCCGGACCGAGCCCACCGGGGTCTTCATGTCCTGCCCGAGCTCGAGCATGCGCAGGTTGCCGAAGCTCCCCCAGTAGACGTAGACCTTCTGCGCCGCGCCCTCGCCGTCGACGAGGATCGTGGGGTCGATGTTGTGGATCGTGTTCGCGGTGGGCACCTTCTGCGAGATGATCGGCGCGCCCACGTGGTCCGTCCAGGGGCCGGTCGGCGAGTCGGAGACCGCGACACCGATCCCGAACTTGTCCTCCGCGGTGCTCGCGGCCTCGTGCACCGGCACGTACCAGTAGTAGCGGCCGTCGATCCCGGGCACGACCTGGCCCGCGTACGCCCGTCCGGGCGTAGCCCACGCGAAGACCTGCTCGGGACGCATGAGCGACGGGTAGTGCGTCCACTCGCCCGTCGACCCCGAGACCAGGACGTCGTCGGTCACGAACGCGCCCCACTCGTTCATGATGAAGTCGTTGGTCGTGGGGCCCGCCTCGTCGTGGCCCGTGTACACGTAGAGCTGGTCGGACGCCGAGTCGTTGCCCGGCGCCCCTGCGGGGACGACGAGCGGCGCGGGGTCGGCCGAGTAGTACGAGCCGTCTCCCAGGATCGGGTTGTGGGGGCTCGTGAAGGTGTACGACGCGGGAGCCGCGACGACCTGCGGGGCGGGCGCTGCGCCGTCGGGCAGCGTGGCCGCGGTGGCCTGGCCCGCGCCGAGCGCGAACGTCGTCGAGGCGACGACCGCGACGACGGCCGCTGCCGCCGTGACGGACGGGCCGCTGCGCGCGGTCCGGCGTGGTGGTTCGAGGAACGGTCTGGTGGGACTCACTGTGCTCTCCGGTCTGCTCGACCTGCTCCGGCCGGGCGACCGGAGGAGCACGTCGGCGTGTCCTGCGTGGCCGCCGCCCGGACGGGCAGGAGCTGAGGGGCGCGCACCCCGAGGGTTCCCTCTCCCCCGGGGTGCGCGGTCTGGCACCACGGGGGCGACGTTTGCAGCCGCCGCCCCCGCGGTCGTTCGGGTCTAGCCGCAGCTGACGGCGTCGTACGCCTGCTCGACCTCGGTCGTGAGCGCGGTGCCGTCGACCGTCGCGGTCGCGACGACGCTCACGGTCCCCGCCTCGATCGCGTCCTTGCGGGCGCTGAAGGTCTGGCTGGCCGACTTGCCGGGCGCGACGCCGGCGAAGGTCTTGGTGCCGAACGGCGTCGTGACCTTGACGTCCACCGGGACCTCCTCGTCGTTCACGACACGGACCGAGAGCCCCGCGACCTTGCCGACGCACTGCGACCTCGCGGTCACGGTGACCGCGACGTCCGGCTCGGGCTGGCCCTCACCGGTGCCGACCGTCACGGTCGCCCTGGCCCGCTTGTCGGTGCCCTCGACCGCTCCCGTGACCTCGAACGTGCCGTCCGCGGCGTACTGCGCGGGCTCGACCACGTCCCAGGTCACGGCGATCCCGCTCTGCTGGGAACCGTCGTTGTACTGGACCGTGACCGTGGCCGGGAGGACCGGTGCGGCACCGACCGAGGTCGAGACCGCGGTGTCGCCGATCGTGTTGATCTGGACGGCGTCCGGACCGCGCACCCAGACGGTCGCCTGGGCCACGAGCGTGGTGCCGGCGACGAATCCCTGGACCGGGAAGTCACCGATCTGCTCGACCTGCGCCTGTTCGACCGCACCCCAGGCGACGCCGTTCTCGACGACCGAGCCGTCCGCGTAGGTCACCGCGACGGTGGCCGGCAGCGTGGGCAGGGTCCCGACGGCGGTCCGCACGTGCACGTCGGCGGCCGAGACCGCGGGAGCCGCGAAGACACGCCACTCGGACACGCCCACGGCAGAGTTGCTCGTGCCCCCGGCGTTGGGCAGGGCGGTGAAGACGGCGCGCAGCCTGCTCGTCGTGACCGCGTCGAACGTCACCTCGTTGGTCTTGAGGCGCTCGGTGCCGTACGTCGACGGGTTCGTCACGTCCTTCCAGGAGCCCGCTCCGGCCGCATCCCAGTACTGGAGCTTCCACGCCTTGGGCACGGCCACGCCGTCACCCCCCGTGGTCGTGTCGGTCCAGAAGTCGATCGACGCCTTGTCCACCCGGACCGGGGCCTCGAAGTCGTACTGCAGCCACCGGCTCGCCGGGCGAGAGCCCGACCAGGTGCCCCACAGGTCCGTGCCGGCGCCTCCCGTGAAGAACGACGGCTTGCCGTCGTTGACGGCGTTCACGTTGTTCCAGCCCGCGGTGTAGTCCGCGGTGGGCGTGGCCGTCGAGGCGACGTTGATCTCGCCGTCCGAGAGCGCCGTCGCCTGGACGACGACGTCCTTGGTCGAGGTGAGCTCGCCGTCCGAGACCGTCAGGCGCAGCGTGTAGGCGCCGGACTTCGTGAAGCGCACGACCGAGGTCGTGGCCTTCGGGTTGTCGAACACGGCGCTGCCGCCCTCGGGCGCGGACTCGACCGACCAGCCCGACGTGATCTGACCGTTCGGCAGACCGTCGTCCTGGGCGGTGCCCAGCAGCCGGGCCGAGCCGGCCTGGTTGTAGGTCGAGTCCGTCCACGCGTCGGCCTTGGGCGCCTGGTTGGTCGAGGCAGGGGCCTCGACCCCGGTCGAGAAGGCCTGGACCTCCTTGATGCCGGTCTTGGCGCCCGCCGCGTGGGTCACGGTCACGCGCAGCTTCGAGGTCGTGACCTCGGGGAACTGCACGTGGTTGAAGTTGCCCTGCGGGAACAGGGGGGCGCGCGACTGCGCCGGGACGGGCTTCCACTGCGTCCCGTCGAGGTACTCGACCGTGTAGAGCGCCGGGGCCGAGTAACCCGAGACGGTCGCGGTCGAGGACGAACGGTAGAAGTAGACGCGCACGTCGTCGACCTTCTGGGCCGAGCCCAGGTCGACCTCGAGCGAGTCCTTGGCGTTCGGCGAGCCCACGGTGCCCCAGAAGGGCTCGTTGACCGTGGTGCCGTCGACGGCACCCGCCGGACCCCGGCCGTTCGCGGAGAACGAGGCCGTGACGGGCCTGCCCTGCGCGAGGTTCGTCGAGCCGGCCGAGGCCGGGGAGACGTCGGCGCCCGCCTTGGCCATCATGTCCACGACGCGGGCGTCCGCGGCGAACACGACGTCCTGCGGAGCCTGGACCTGACGCTCCTCGGCCGTGGTCACGGTGACGCCCGCGGGGGCGTCGACCGTGCCCGTGGACGGGTCGTAGGTCACGTGCGCGAGCTCGTCGACCGTGAACGCGAGCTCACCGTCGAGGAAGACCGAGTACCCCTCGGGGACGTCGGCCCCGTAGTGCTTCTCGCCGCCGGGGGCGTCCCACGTGATCGTGAGGTCCTTGTCGCGGTAGCGGACGTTGTTGACCGTGAAGTGGTCCCAGTCGATGTCGATCGGGGCGAGCTCGATCTTGTCGTCCGAGCGTGGGCGCAGGCCCATCGCGTCCTCGATCATCGTGAAGTTCGTCGTGCCGAGGATCGTGTGGTGGATCCACGAGCGGTAGCCGATGTTCTGCGGGTCGGCCGTGCCGTTCGACCAGAACTCGTTCTGGTCCGGGTACCTGTTGTCGCCGTTGTTCTGGTAGTGCGACCACGCGTTCCAGTAGAGGAGCTTCTTGTAGAGCTCGGCGTCCACGTAGTCGTTCGGGTAGTCGCGCAGGACGCTCGAGAGCATCCGGAACGACACGGTCGAGTTGATGACCGAGAAGTTGTTGCTGCCCGGCCCGCCGTAGGCCGCCTGGTCCGCCTGGTTGGCCGTGAAGAACGGGAAGACGGGGTACTGCTCGTCGTCGGCGAACAGGCGCAGCGCCTCGACGTACGGCTGGTCGTAGTCCGCGTCGCCCGGCTTGGGCATGAGGCCCACGCTGAACGGGTAGTAGTTGTTGATCTCCTTCCACGGCACCAGCGCGTCGGTCGCGACGTGACGGTGCTTGAGGAGGTTGCCCTTCAGGCCCACCTCGTCGGGCGTCTCGCGCGCCGGCTCCCAGAGGTACTCGAGGACGGCCGCCTTGATCTGCTCGGCGAAGGCGTCCATCTCGACCGCCTTGGCCTCGTTGCCCGCGGTCCGGTACGCCGCGGCCGACGCCTTGGCGTTGGAGTAGAGGTAGGCGTTCTCGGTGCGGTCCATGTTGCCCGCGCGCCAGTGGAACGACACCGCGTCGGCGTCGTTGCCCGTCATGGCGCCCCAGTTGTACTCGATGAGGCCGTTGCCGTCGTTGTCGAACGACGCCTGCAGGTCCTTGACGTCCCGCTCGGCGTACTGCGCGAGGTTCTGGGCGATCACGGTCGGTCCGCCGTGCAGCTGGTACGAGCGCCACGCGGCCTCGGAGATGTACTGCGTGTAGCTGTTGGACCAGTTCGCGGGATCGCCCGGGTTGTCGACGTACTTGCCGCTCTTGGCGACCTCGCCCGCAGAGACCCAGGGACCGTAGGAGTAGACGGGGTCGCGGAAGTACTTGAGGTCGTCGATGAACATGCCCGTGGTCAGGACGATGTTGTTGTTGTAGCCCAGCACGCCCTCCATCGAGGTGGGGAACTGGAAGTCGTTGCCCGGGATGTTCGCGTCGAGGAAGTTGAAGCGCATCAGCCACCAGCGGTAGAAGAGCGTCTTGTCGATGTTGTCCTCGGGCGTGTCCAGGTAGGGCACGTTGTCGGCCCACCACCGGTTGTAGGCGCTGACGTGCTCCGTGTAGGCCGCAGCAGGCGTCGCCGCGCGGAACGCGTCGTAGTCGGTGCGCGACTCGGGGATCTCCTCGGTGACGAACCCGAGCTGGACCTTGGTGCTGGCCGAACCCGTCGCCGGGACGTCCAGGGTGCGGGTGATCGCACCGTCGGCCGGCGAGAAGCCGTCGCCGGAGAGCCGCGGGAAGACCGTGGTCAGCTTGTTGAACGCCTGCACCGAGCCCGTGAGCTCGTCGCCCTCGGGGGTCTTGGCGAACGACGACGCGGCCGAGACCTTGACCTGCTTGGCCGTGCCGTTCGTGCTCGAGACCGTGAGGTTCGTGACCGCGACATTGGCGTCGGTGATGAACTTGGTCTGCACCACGCGCAGGCCCTGCGCCGTGTTGACGAACGTGCTGCGCCAGTAGCTGGGGGTCTGCTTCCGGGCTGCCGCGTCCTCCGTCAGCGTGACGTTCGCACCGTTGACGTTCAGGGTGATCGTGTACGCGCCCTGCCCGCCCGCGAGCGACTCCCAGTACGCCACCTCGCCGCCGAACCCGAGCGTGGCGGGCTGGTGGGTCTTCATGAAGACCGCGCGGCCACGGCTGAACAGCCACTGGTTCGCGTCGCCGTTGGAACCGCCCGGTGCGTTGCCCGTGCGCGCGAGCATCTTGTCGATCCAGAAGTCCTTGTCGGTCCCGCTCCCGGCACCTGCCGCGACGTCCGCGTCGTAGATCGCCTGGAGCTGGTTGCGCACGTGGTAGCCGGTCCCTTCCGCGGGGACGGGCTTCGCGTCGCCGCTGAAGACGGGGTAGCCAACGTCCGCGTTGGGAGCGGCCTGGGCCAACGAGGGGACGACGAGTCCCGTCGTGGCCACGGCAAGGGTCAACGTGCTCGCGATCGTCAGCCGGGCTCTGCCGCCCGGGACGTGCTGGGGTCTGGTCGCTCGCTTCTTCACGGGCGTACACCTCTCCTCGTCGAGATGGTTCGGTCCCCGGAAAGATGGCACACAGAAACGCGGAACGCAATGGTTTTCGGTGATTGGTCCGGTTCTGGCCGCTTCGTATGAGCGTTCACATATGAGTGTACCTGCGGGTTGACCTGCGATGATGTCGCTATCACGCTCTGCACGAGCCGTCTCAGGGCGCCCAGCACCGAAAGTTTCTCAGGGCGATTTTTCGGTGGGCCTCGGCCGACTCGGTCAGCGCTCGTGGGGTCCGGAGGCGGGCGCGTCCGACCCGTCGTCCTCGTCCGGCTCACCGTGCTCCTCGCGCCACCGCGCGCGCGACTCGAGCCGTTGCGTGGCGACCGCGACGAGGATGCCGATGACCGCGAGGTCGAAGAGGATCTGGACCATCGTCACGACCCGCGCCGCCTGCCCCACGGGGTGGATGTCGCCGAACCCGACGGTCCCCAGCGTCACGACCGTGAAGTAGAGGGCGTCGGTGCGGGTCTCGATGCCCACGAACTCGGCCTCGCTGTGGACGGCCAGGAGGTAGTAGGCGATCGCGAAGAAGATGATGATCGGCGACAGGAGCCCGACGACGGACTGGACCCGCACGCTCGGCTCTCGGCCGGCACGGAGCTGGCGGCGCACCTGGAACGTGACGAGGTAGCAGAGTCCGACGAACCCGGTCACGAAGAAGAGGATCTGCTCCCACTCTCGCCCACCGTCACCGAGCGGCACGCCGTAGAAGAGGAGCAGGCAGGCCGCGAGCGAGCCGAGCGTGGTGATGACCGTCCACCACGGGCTGTCCTTCCGGAGCCGTCGCATGGCTTCATGATGGACAAGGGCCCACCGGCGCGCGAGCGGGACCGGTCCGACCGGAGGGACGGAGCACCGTACCGGCACGGGTGCGCCGGCCTGTGGGCACGGGCGCACCGGGCCGCGGCACGTGTGGGTGCCTGTCGCTAGCGTGGCGCCCGTGACCACATCGACCTCCGCGGCCTCCCGCGCCACGAGCAAGCGCCCGGCCCGTCCCGCCTACCGCTGCGGCGAGTGCGGCTGGACCACCGCCAAGTGGGTCGGCCGCTGCGGCGAGTGCCAGGAGTGGGGCACCGTCACGGAGGAGGCCGCCGCGTCGGCAGGACCGCGCACCGCGGCCGTCGCGCCCACACGCTCCCCGGCGCGCCCCATCGGCGAGATCGACGTGGAGACCGCACGGGCCACCCCCACGGGGGTCGCGGAGTTCGACCGTGTGCTGGGTGGTGGGATCGTCCCGGGGGCCGTGGTGCTGCTCGCCGGGGAGCCGGGCGTCGGCAAGTCGACGCTCCTGCTCAAGGTCGCGAGCAACGTCGCGGCCGGGGTGAGCGACAAGGTCGCTTCCCCCGAGGACGCTCCCCGTCCCGCACCGCGGCCCCGCACGGTCCTGTACGTCACCGGCGAGGAGTCCGCCGGGCAGGTCAGGCTGCGCGCCGAGCGTGTGGGAGCGCTGGCCCCCGGCCTGCTGCTCGCTGCCGAGACGGACCTCGCGACGGTCCTGGGGCACATCGAGGCCACGAACCCGGACCTCCTGGTCGTGGACTCGGTGCAGACCATCGCCTCGGCTCAGGTCGACGGGGCCCCGGGGGGTGTCAGCCAGGTCCGCGAGGTCGCCGCGGCGCTCATCGCCGCGGCCAAGGAGCGCGACCTGCCCGTGATCCTCGTCGGGCACGTGACAAAGGACGGCTCGGTCGCCGGGCCCCGCACGCTCGAGCACCTGGTCGACGTGGTGTGCCAGTTCGAGGGTGACCGTCACTCGCGCCTGCGCCTCGTGCGCGCGATCAAGAACCGCTACGGCCCCACCGACGAGGTGGGTTGCTTCGACCTCTCGGAGACGGGGATCGTGGGGCTCGCGGACCCCAGCGGGCTGTTCCTGTCGCACTCGGGGGCGGGCGTCCCCGGCACGTGCATCACGGTGACCCTCGAGGGCCGCAGGCCGCTCGCCCTCGAGATCCAGTCGCTCGTGGTCCCCAGCTCGTTGGCCAACCCGCGGCGCACCACGAGCGGGATCGACTCGAGCCGGCTCGCGATGATCCTCGCGGTCATGCACCGGCACGCCGGGGTCCGCCTCGTCGACCAGGACGTGTACGTCTCGACGATCGGCGGGGCACGGGTCAGCGAGCCTGCGGCAGACCTGTCCATCGCGCTGGCCACGTTCTCGGCCCGCGAGGACCAGGTCATGCCCCCGGGGACCATCGCGATCGGGGAGGTGGGGCTCGCCGGGGACATCCGCCCGGTCGCCGGGCTGGACCGGCGGCTCGCCGAGGCCGCCCGTCTCGGTTTCACGCGGGCCGTGGTGCCGCACGGGTCGTCTCCCAAACCGCCTGCGGGCATGACGGTCCTGCCCGCGCAGCACCTGGGAGAGGCCGTCGAGCTCGCCCGCGGCGGCCACCTGCCCCCGCAGCAGGAGCGCACCCGGTTCGACGTCGGTCAACCGTGATCCCATCGTGACCTCCAGTTGTCCGCGGACGGCGTTTTCCTGCCCCTGAGACAACCTGGCAGCGTAAGATGCCCACGTGGCCAACTCCCCTGTGCATCCTGACGACCTGCTCCGGGAGACCCTCGCCGCAGTGGCCCCCGGTACCGAGCTCCGCGACGGGCTCGAGCGCATCCTTCGAGGTCGCACGGGTGCACTGATCGTGCTGGGCCTGGACAAGGTCGTCGAGACCATGTGCTCGGGAGGGTTCGTGCTGGACGTCGGCTTCTCGGCGACGCGGCTGCGCGAGCTCTCCAAGATGGACGGCGCCGTGGTCCTGGACCGCGACGCGAACCGGATCCTGCGCGCGGCGGTCCAGCTCCTCCCGGACCCCACGATCGAGACCACCGAGTCCGGCACGCGTCACCGCACCGCCGAGCGCGTCGCCAAGCAGAGCGGCTTCCCGGTCATCTCGGTGAGCCAGTCCATGCGGATCGTCGCGCTCTACGTCGGCGGCCTGCGCTACGTGCTCGAGGACTCGGACACCATCCTGTCGCGCGCCAACCAGGCTCTCGCGACGCTCGAGCGCTACCGCGCCCGCCTCGACGAGGTCAGCGGCACGCTGTCCGCGCTCGAGATCGAGGACCTCGTCACGGTCCGGGACGTGTGCGCGGTCGTCCAGCGCCTCGAGATGGTGGGGCGCATCTCCGAGGAGATCGCCGGCTACGTCGTGGAGCTCGGCACCGACGGTCGCCTCCTCGCGCTCCAGCTCGACGAGCTGATCGGCGGCATCGGCTCGGACCGCGAGTCCGTGATCCGCGACTACGTCGAGCTCAGCCGCAAGGAACGCTCGCTCGCGGACGTCAAGAACGCGCTCGCCGCCCTCGACCAGACCCAGCTGCTCGATCTCACGATCATCGGCCGAGTCCTCGAGCTCCCCGGAGGCGGCGAGGCGCTCGACGCCGCGGTCGCACCGCACGGGTACCGGCTGCTCTCCAAGGTCCCCCGCCTGCCGGGCGCCATCATCGACCGCCTGGTCACGCACTTCGGCGGGCTGCAGAAGCTCCTCGCAGCCAGCATCGACGACCTCATGGCAGTCGACGGCGTGGGCGAGCAGCGAGCCCGCGCGGTCCGTGAGGGGCTCTCACGGCTCGCGGAGTCCAGCATCCTCGAGCGGTACGTCTAGGCCCGAGGGCCCGTCCAGCACCCCCACGTGCAGCATCCTCCGAGCGGCGACCCCGGCTCGGTCTACGGAGTCGCGCCGTCGGTCGTGGTCTCGGCCCCGTCCGCCGGAGGAACCGCCCCGTCGGCGGGAGCCGTCTCGTCCGTGGCGGCTGCGTCCCCCTCAGCGGGAGGTACTGTCCCGTCGGCAGGTGCCTCGGTCGCGGGCGGCGTCTCGACGGGCGGTGGGGGCGGAGCCTGGAGCGTGAACACCACGGGTGCGCTCGCCAGGCCGCTCACCTCGGTCGACGTCACGACCGCGCTGTAGTCGCCCGCCCCGGGTGCGGGCAGGTCTGCGGGGCACTCTGCGGCAGATCGTGCACGCGCCCAGTCCACGGTCTGGGGGTACGCATCGCCGGGGGCCATGAGCAGCACCTTCTTGGCGGGCGGGCAGTCGACCGACGACCAGATGCGGTCCTGTCCCGAGGTCACGACGAGCTCGAGCGAGGCGGGCGAGGAGTCGACGAAGCAGGGGCGGCGTCCGACGTGTGTGAGCGTGAGCGCGAAGGACGGGTTCTCTCCGTCGGCGTACGCGGACTTCGACGCCGTGAGCCCGAGCGTGAGGTCCTTGACCTCGCACTTCTTGTACCCGCCGACGGCGGCCTCCTGCGGCGGGGGCGGAGCCACCTTGCCCTCGGGTGCGTCGGCGAGCAGGCCGCTCCCGAACGCGATGGCCGCCTTGACGAGCATCACGACGCCCACGACGATCACCGCGAGCAGGACGAGCGCCAGGATGCGCCGCACGCGCAGGGTCCGGGACGTGGGTCTGCCCGACGACGCGCCGCCGGACCCGGCGCCCGGGCGCCCTGGGACCGGGGTCGCCCCGGTCGGTGGCCGGGTGCCTCGCGGCGTGCTCACGTGCGGCTCCGTTCGACGGTCTGCGCTGGACAGTCCTGCGCTGGGGCAACGGTACGTCCCCGACGGGACGCTTCCGTCACTGCCACACCGCGCCCTCGCGCATCGGCGAGAATGGTCGGACCATGCCGCTCTCCCCCATCGCGCCCGGCGCCGCCGACGCTCGCACCGACACCCGTACCGCCCTGGCGAGCCTCCCGGCCCCGGACCCGCACGCGGACCTGCGTGACGCCGTCGGGCGGTGGTTCGCCCGGAGTGCACGCGACCTGCCGTGGCGGCGCGACGACTGCTCCCCCTGGGGCGTCCTGGTCAGCGAGGTCATGCTCCAGCAGACGCCCGTGGTCCGCGTCGAGCCCGCGTGGCGCGCCTGGATGGACCGCTGGCCCGAGCCGGCGGACCTGGCCGCGGCCTCGACGGCCGACGTCCTGCGCGCCTGGGGGCGCCTCGGCTACCCGCGGCGCGCGCTGCGCCTGCAGGACTGCGCACGGGCGATCGTCGATCGGCACGCGGGGCTCGTGCCGCAGGACGCGGGTGAGCTGCTCGCACTGCCGGGCGTCGGGGAGTACACGGCCGCGGCCGTGACGGCGTTCGCGCACGGGCGGCGCGCGGTCGTCGTCGACACGAACGTGCGGCGCGTGCTGGCGCGTGCGGTGTCGGGGACCGCGCTGCCCGCGCCGTCGTACACCGCGGCCGAGCGCCGGCTCGCGACGCTGGTCGCGCCGCCCGAGGACGCCGACGCCGCCCTGTGGGCCGCCGCCTCGATGGAGCTGGGCGCGCTCGTGTGCACGGCGCGCTCGCCGCGCTGCGGCGAGTGCCCGGTCGCGGACCTGTGCGCGTGGCGGGCTGCGGGCAGCCCGCCGGACGAGCACGCCGCCCGACGACGGACCCAGGCCTGGGAGGGTACCGACCGCCAGGCACGGGGCCGGGTCATGGCCGCGCTGCGCGGGGCGGACGGCCCCGTGCACCGCGAGGTGGTCGCGGGGCTGTGGCCCGACGCGGCCCAGCTCGGGCGGTGCGTCGCGAGCCTCGTCGAGGACGGGCTGCTCGAGCAGGACGGCGACGTCTACCGGCTGCCGGCCTGAGCGAGACTCCTCAGAGCGTGATGAGCATGCGCGTGTTGCCGAGCGTGTTGGGCTTCACGCGGGCGAGGTCGAGGAACTCGGCCACGCCGTCGTCGTGCGAGCGCAGGAGCTCGGCGTAGACGTCGGGCGACACGGGGGTCCCGTCGATCGCCTCGAACCCGTGCGCGCGGAAGAAGTCGACCTCGAACGTCAGGCAGAAGACCCGCTGGAGCCCCAGGGCGCGGGCGCGGTCGAGGAGCTCGACCACGAGCTGGTGCCCGACCCTGTGCCCGCGCCAGGCCTGGTCGACCGCGAGCGTGCGGATCTCGGCGAGGTCGTCCCACATGACGTGCAGCGCGCCGCACCCGACGACCTCGGGCGCACCGGGCTCGCCGACGTCAGCGACGACGAACTCCTGGACGGCCTCGTAGTAGCCGACCATCTCCTTGGCCAGGAGGATGCGGGCCTGCGCGTAGGGCTCGACGAGCCCGCGGATGGCCCGCACGTCCGCCGGGAGGGCAGGGCGGAGCGTGAGGGTGGGGGTGGAGGTGCTCGTCACGCGCCCAATCTACGCCGCGAGACGGCCTGATGCGTAATCATGCACCCGAATGCATACTCTCATTGCGCGTGCGCGCGACCGAGATCCGCCCCGTCTCCTGCTCGATCAGGTGCGACGCCGTGATCTCGTCGACGACCAGGTGCGTGACGACCCCGGCGCGCAGCGCGGCCCGCAGCGGCGCGACCTTGTTGTCCCCCGCGACCGCGCAGATGCGCTGCGGGATCCGCCGGAGCTCGTCGGGCCCCGGGCCCGTGGCGCGCTCGTTGAGCGCGATGTCGCGGTACGTGCCGTCGGCCCGCAGGAACACCGTGCACACGTCCCCCACCACGCCCTCGGCGTCGAGCACCGCGATGTCCTCGGGCTCGAGGTAGCCCGCCGAGTACACGTGGCTGGGCACGCCGCCCGAGACGGCCCCGACGGAGAACAGCGCGACGTCGGCCCTGCGTTGGACGTCCAGCACACGCCGGACCGACCGCTCGCGCCACATCGCCTGCTTGGTCTCGGCGAAGTCGAAGAACGCCGGGACTGGGAAATGGTGCACGTGCGCGTCGAACGCCTCGCCGAACCCCGCGATCAGGTCGCCCGCATAGTGGACGCCCGAGGTGCGCGTGTTCGCCGCCCCGTTGAGCTGCACGACGGCGGAGCCGCGGGTCGGCTTGCGGCTCAGGTGCCGGGAGATCGCCGCGAGCGTCGTTCCCCAGGCGATGCCGAGGATCATGTCGGAGTCGAACCACGAGCCGAGCAGCCGTGCGGTCGTCAGGGCGACCTGGTCGAGCCGGTCCACCTGCTGTGTCGAGTCAGGGACGGGCACCACGTAGGCGTCGATGCCGTACGTGGCCGAGATGTGCGCCCCCAGACCCGGCGCCCGACTCTGCGTTGGCCGGAGCGTGATCTCCACCAGACCTGTCTCACGGGCCTTCTTGACCAGTCGCGAGACGGTCGACCGCGAGGTCCTCAGGTGCTTCGCGATCGCCTCCATCTTCATGTCCTGGAGGTAGTACATCGAGGCCGCCCGCAGGACGTCCTGCTCCCGATCCGCCATCTGCCGGTCTCCCACCTCTGTTGCACGTTTGTGCACTGCGCTTGCGCGAACGTTCCTGACATGTTGACGTTAATACGTGCAGCGGCATTTCAACAGCGCTGTGCCACGGAACGGTGCCCGGACGGGAACCGTGTCGTACCGCTAGCGCGTGAAGCGGACCCGTGGGAATGTCACAGGAGGTACTCCTCCTGCGCCTCCCACCGGGGACGCACCAGTTCGACGACGAGAGAAGGCCATCGGATGACTTCCAGCAGACTCACCGCAGAGTCTCGCCAGCAGGCGCTGTCAGCGCTCGAGGCGAGCACCAGCGCGGACCAGGAGCTCGACGTCCTCGTGATCGGCGGAGGCGTGACCGGAGCCGGCATCGCCCTCGACTCGGTGACCCGCGGCCTCTCGACCGCGATCGTCGAGGCCCAGGACTGGGCCTCCGGGACCTCGAGCCGGTCGAGCAAGCTGGTGCACGGCGGGCTGCGCTACCTGCAGATGCTCGACTTCCACCTGGTCCACGAGGCGCTGACCGAGCGCGACCTCCTCATCAAGGACCTCGCCCCCCACCTCGTGCGCCCGGTCCCGTTCCTGTACCCGCTCGAGCACCGCGTGTGGGAGCGGGCCTACGTCGGCGCCGGGATCGCGCTGTACGACACGCTCGCGAGCATGGCCCCCGGCAAGCGCGCACTGCCCCTGCACCGCCACCTGTCGCGCAAGCAGATGGAGCGCAAGTTCCCCGACCTCGCGCACGACGCCGCGATCGGCGCCGTCCAGTACTGGGACGCCTCGGTCGACGACGCACGCCTGGTCTCCACCCTGATCCGCACCGCGGCCTCCTACGGGGCCCACGCCGCGTCCCGCACCCAGGTCGTCGAGCTGACCAAGGGGTCGACCGGAGCCGTCAACGGCGCGATCCTCGAGGACCTCGAGACGGGCAAGCGCATCACGGTCCGCGCCCGCGCCGTCATCAACGCGACGGGCGTGTGGACCGAGGACACCGAGGCCCTCGCGGGCACCGACGGCGGGCTGCGCGTCCTGGCGTCGAAGGGCGTCCACATCGTCGTCCCGCGCGAGCGCATCAAGGGCCAGGTCGGCCTGATCCTGCAGACCGAGAAGTCGGTCCTCTTCATCATCCCCTGGTCCCGCTACTGGGTGATCGGCACGACCGACACCCCGTGGGAGCAGGAGCTCACGCACCCGGTCGCGACCTCGGCGGACATCGAGTACATCCTCGAGCACGCCAACGCGGTCCTCGCCCAGCCCCTGACGCGCGACGACATCATCGGGACCTACGCAGGCCTGCGTCCGCTGCTCCAGCCCGGCACCAAGGAGGGCACCAGCTCGGCCAAGGTCTCGCGCGAGCACACCACGGCGTCGCCCACGCCGGGCCTCACGGTCATCGCGGGCGGCAAGCTCACGACGTACCGGGTCATGGCCAAGGACGCGGTCGACTTCGCGATCGGTCAGCGCGCCGCGGCCCTCCCCTCGATCACGGACAAGATCCCGCTGCTCGGCGCCGTCGGTCTCGACGCCGTGCGGCGCCAGGCCCGGCCGTGGGCCTCGAAGTTCGGGTGGACCCCGCAGATGGTCGACCACCTGCTGCACCGCTACGGCTCGAACCTGCGCGACATCGTCGCGCTGTGCCAGTCCGACCCCTCGCTCGCCAAGCCGCTCGAGCACGCGCCCGCCTACCTGCGGGCCGAGATCAGCTACGGCGTGACCCACGAGGGCGCCCTCCACCTGGAGGACCTCCTGCTGCACCGCACGCGGCTCAACTACGAGGTGCTCGACCGCGGGCTCGGCGCCCTCCCCGAGATCGCCGACATCGCCGCCCCGCTCCTCGGCTGGACCGACGAGCAGAAGGCCGCGGAGATCGCGTCCTACACGGCACGCGCCGGAGCCGAGGAGGCCGCCGAGCAGGAGCCCGACGACGCCTCGGCCGAGCGCACGCGCCTCTCGGCCGACGACGTCGCACCGCTCAAGCCGCTCGACGCCTCCTGACGAACCTGTCCTCCTGACCACCGGAGCCCCCAGGGGCTCCCCGAGAACAACTTCATCCGCCGGTCCCCGGCCCGCTCGGCTCGCGCCGGGCGACGTCGGGGCCGGCACCCCCCTCAACCTCACGGGTGCGCACCTCGCGGCGTACACCGGGGCCCCGCCGCACGGATGCGCCGGGGTGGTTGCGACAACGAAGTCCACCAAGAAAGAGAGAAGCTGATGGACACACTCCTCCTCAACGCCTTCTGGTCCGAGATACTCGGCACCGCGACCCTGATCCTGCTGGGCGCCGGCGTCGTAGCCAACGTGATCCTCCCCAAGACCAAGGGCTTCAACGGCGGCTGGCTCCTCATCAACTTCGGATGGGGCCTTGCCGTCTTCACCGGCGTGTACGTCGCCTACAAGTCCGGCGCGCACCTCAACCCGGCCGTGACGATCGGTCTGTTCACCGCAGACCGGCCCTTCTACTCGGTCACCGGGCCCGAGGGGATGGTCACCGCGACCATCGAGCCGACCGTGAGCAACATGTTCATGTACTTCGGCGCGCAGATGATCGGTGCGATCCTCGGTGCCGTGCTCGCGTTCCTCGCGTACAAGAAGCACTTCGACGAGGAGGCGCCTGCCGCCACCAAGCTCGCGGTCTTCTCGACCGGCCCCGAGCTCCGCTCGTACGCCTGGAACTTCATCACCGAGGTCATCGCGACGTTCGTGCTCGTGTTCTTCGTCGTGGCCTCCGGCAACACCCCCTCGGGCCTCGGCCCGCTCGCGGTCGCACTGGTCGTGGTCGGCATCGGCGCGTCCCTCGGTGGTCCCACCGGGTACGCGATCAACCCTGCTCGTGACCTCGGCCCGCGCATCGCCCACGCCCTCCTGCCCATCAAGGGCAAGGGCTCGAGCGACTGGGCCTACTCGTGGGTCCCGGTCGCAGGTCCCCTCGTCGGTGGCGTGCTCGCCGGCCTCCTCGGGGCAGCCTGGGGCTGACCGGCTCCACCCGCGTGACCGGGACGAGGGCGACCCGCCCCGGTCACGCGACCACCCGCCGTCGGGCACGGCGACCTCTCGTGAACTCCTGCCGCGCAGCGCGGCACCCGCTCAACCACACCGACGTGAAGGACTGACACACCATGGCCGACTACGTTCTCGCCATCGACCAGGGAACCACCAGCTCCCGGGCCATCGTCTTCAACCACGCCGGGGAGATCGTCTCCTCCGGCCAGCTCGAGCACGACCAGATCTTCCCGCGGGCCGGCTGGGTCGAGCACAACCCCGAGCAGATCTGGAACAACGTCCGCGAGGCCGTGGGCCTCGCGCTGACCCGCGCGAACGTGACCTACACCGACATCGCCGCGGTGGGCATCACCAACCAGCGCGAGACCGCGGTCGTGTGGAACCGCAGGACCGGCAAGCCCGTCTACAACGCGATCGTCTGGCAGGACACCCGCACGCAGAAGATCGCCGACGAGCTCGGCGGCGACGCGGGCCCCGAGAAGTACAAGGCGATCGTCGGTCTGCCCCTCGCGACGTACTTCTCCGGCCCCAAGGTCAAGTGGATCCTCGACAACGTCGAGGGCGCCCGCGAGGCGGCCGACGCCGGCGACCTCGTGTTCGGCAACACCGACACCTGGGTCCTGTGGAACATGACGGGCGGCGTCGACGGCGGCGTGCACGTCACCGACGTGACCAACGCCTCGCGCACCATGCTCATGGACCTCGACACCCTGAGCTGGCGCGAGGACATCGCGGCCGACATGGGCATCCCGCTCTCGATGCTCCCGGAGATCAAGTCGTCCTCCGAGGTCTACGGGAAGGGACGCCCCGGCGGGCTTCTCCCGGGTGTCCCGATCGCGGGCATCCTGGGTGACCAGCAGGCCGCGACGTTCGGCCAGGCCTGCTTCGAGGTCGGGCAGGCCAAGAACACGTACGGCACGGGCAACTTCATGCTGCTCAACACGGGCACCGAGAAGGTCATGAGCGAGAACGGCCTGCTCACCACGGTCTGCTACAAGATCGGCGACCAGCCCGCCCGCTACGCGCTCGAGGGCTCGATCGCCGTCACGGGCTCGCTCATCCAGTGGCTGCGCGACAACCTCGGCATGTTCTCGGACGCACCCGACGTCGAGTGGCTCGCCCGCAAGGTCGACGACAACGGTGGCGCGTACTTCGTGCCCGCGTTCTCGGGCCTGTTCGCGCCGCACTGGCGCTCCGACGCGCGTGGCGCCCTCGTGGGCCTCACCCGCTACGTCAACAAGAACCACATCGCGCGCGCGGCGCTCGAGGCCGTGGCGTTCCAGACCCGCGAGGTCCTGGACGCCATGAACGCCGACTCGGGCGTCGACCTCACCGAGCTGCGCGTCGACGGCGGCATGGTCCAGAACGAGCTGCTCATGCAGTTCCAGGCGGACCAGCTGGGCGTGGACGTCGTGCGGCCCAAGGTCGCCGAGACCACCGCGCTCGGCGCCGCGTACGCCGCGGGCATCGCGGTCGGGTTCTGGCAGGGCGAGCAGGACGTCATCGCGAACTGGGCCGAGGACAAGCGCTGGACCCCGTCGATGGACGAGGGCGAGCGCGAGCGCCTCTACCGCAACTGGAAGAAGGCCGTCAGCAAGACCCTCGACTGGGTCGACGAGGACGTCGAGAAGTAGTCCTTCTCGACGGTTCCCGGGAGGTCGTCCTCTCGCACAGGAGGGGTGGGGGGGGGGGGGGGGCCCGCCCCCCCCGGCGGGTATAA
>NZ_JBHXBO010000008.1:0-42414 GCF_042726775.1 Oerskovia sp. NPDC060287 | reverse complement strand
GACCTCGAGGTCTCGGGTGCCGCCCTCCGAGGGATCAGGCCGCGCGGTCGGCGAGCGCCTGGGCGAACGAGACGAGCGCGTCCTTGACGGGGCCCGCCGGCAGGGGGTCGAGCTCGGTGATCGCTGCCCGGGCCCAGCCGACGGCGAGCGCCCGGGTCTCGGCCAGGACCTCGTGAGCACGGAGCGCGGCGACCGCCGACGCGAGCTCCTCGTCGCCGGACAGGTCCGAGTCGAGCAGGTCGACGATCGCGGCGTCCGCGGCGGTCCCCTTGCCGCTGCTCACGCGGGCGCGCAGCAGCAGCGCAGGCATGGTCGGGACCTTCTCCCGAAGGTCCGTCCCCGGCGTCTTCCCGGACTGCTCGCCCGAGGACGCGAGGTCGAGCACGTCGTCGGCGAGCTGGAACGCGACGCCCAGCTTCTCGCCGTACTCAGCGACGACCTCGACGACCGACGGGTCGCAGCCACCGAACATCGCGCCCAGGCGGGCCGAGGTCGACAGCAGCGACGCGGTCTTGTCCGCGAGGACCTCGAGGTAGTGCTCGACGGGGTCGTCGCTCTCCGAGGGGCCCGTCGTCTCGTGCAGCTGGCCGAGGCACAGCCGTTCGAACGTCCGCGCCTGGATGAGCACGGCATCGGGTCCCAGGGCGGCGACCGTCGACGCCGCACGGGCGAAGAGCAGGTCGCCGATGAGGATCGCGACGGAGTTGCCCCACACGGCGTGCGCCGAGGGAGCCCCGCGCCGCACGGGCGCGGAGTCCATGACGTCGTCGTGATAGAGCGAGGCCAGGTGGGTGAGCTCGACGACGACGGCCGCCTCCACCACCTCCGGCCGGGCGCCGTCGCCCAGCTCCGCGCACAGCAGTGCGAGGAGCGGGCGCAGGCGCTTTCCGCCGGCGTTCACGAGGTGGCGGGACGCGGTGTCCGCGAGCCCGTCGGAGTGCGCGACGGCGTCGCCCAGGCGCGCCTCGACGGTCGCGAGACGCGCGGTGAGCGTCGCCGAGAGCTCCGGATCGGTCAGGGGGATCGCCGTCGTTGAGACGGGTGGCACTGTGGTCACGGTCTGAACTTAGCCGCCTCGAGGGCCAGATCGAGAACCGAGGAGGGCAAAACGCCGAGAAGGATGACGCCTGTCACGCAGATCACGATCGCGACCGTGGTGAATCCTTCGGACCGGACGACCGTCACCCTGGCTGCGAGCGCGGCCGCGGCGGAGGTCCCCACGGGTCCCCCGGCCTCGTCCCCCTGGCTCCCCTGGGCGGCCCCGCCGGAGCCGCTCGAGGGCGACGGCGTGAAGAACATGAGCACGATGATCCGCACGTAGAAGAACACCGAGACCGCCGATGCCAGGACACCGATCAGGGCGAGCGGCCAGGCGCCCACCGCGACGGCGGCACCGAACGCCGTGAACTTCGCGATGAACCCCGCGGTCAGCGGGATGCCGGCCATCGAGAGCAGGAACAGCGCGAACGACCCGGCGAGCCACGGGCTGCGCCTGCCCAGCCCGGCCCACTCCGTCAGGTGCGTGGCCTCGCCGAGGATCGCTCCGCCGTCGGGCGTGGGCGCCTCCGCCGCTCCCCCACCTGCGGGCCCTGAGGCCCCCGCCGAGCCCGGCGCGCCACCCGAGCCCACCGCGGCGAGCACGGGGCTCTCCACGGCGGCCTGAGGCTGCGGCGACCGCTCGCGCACGAGCGTCACGACCGCGAAGGCCCCCACGGTCGCCAGACCGTAGGCGAGCAGGTAGAACACCACGGCCCGGACGCCGAAGCCGCTGAGCTCGCCGAAGCCGACCAGCGCCACCAGGAGGAAGCCCGCGTGCGCGATCGACGAGTACGCGAGAAGACGCTTCATGTCCGTCTGGATCACACCGATGACCGACCCGACGACCATGGTGAGGATCGCGACGACCCACAGCGCGACCACGAGCTTCTCCTGAAGGTCCGGCGGGAGCGCCGAGCCGATCAGGTAGAGCACACGCACCAGTGCGCCGAACGCCGCCGCCTTGGTGCAGGCCGCCATGAAGCCCGTGACGGGCGTGGGAGCCCCCTGGTAGACGTCGGGGGTCCACGAGTGGAACGGGGCCGCGCCGACCTTGAAGAGCAGGCCCGCGAGCACCATGACCAGGCCCAGGAGCACCAGGCCCGTCATCCCGTCGAGCCCGCCGCCGTCCAGCAGGGCCGCGCGCACCTCGGCGATCCGCACCGAGCCCGCGAAGCCGTACACGAGCGCCACGCCGAAGATGAAGATCGCCGACGCGAAGGCCCCCAGCAGGAAGTACTTGAACGAGGCCTCCTGCGACAGGAGCCGACGACGGCGCGCGAGCGCCGTGAGCACGTACAGCGGCAGGGAGAGCACCTCGAGCGCGACGAACATCGTCAGCAGGTCGCCCGTGGCGGGGAAGATCATCATGCCGCCCACCGCGAACAGCACGAGCGGGAAGACCTCGGTCTGCTCGAGACCACGGCGGCGCGCGAGGTCCTCGTAGGCCGAGCCGGGCACGGCCGCAGCCGTGGGCGCGAACGCGTCCTGCCCGGTCGAGGTGCGGTCGGCGATCACGAGCGTGGCCAGCAGCGCGAGGACCACGACGATCCCCTGGAGTGCCAGGCCGAACGGGTCGATCACGAGCGACCCGCCCAGCACCTGGATGCCGTTGAGCTCCTGCACGTCGCCCCAGAGCAGGACGATCGTCGTGAGGGCCCCGACGAGCGCGCCCAGGGCCAGGACGACCTGGACCGCCCGGCGGTGCCGGTCCGGCACGAAGGCTTCGACCAGGACGCCCAGGACACCGGCGCCCAGGACGACGATCACGGGGACGAGGTAGGCCCAGTCGATCGTGGGGGCCACGAAGGCGGCTGCGGTGCTCACGAGTCGCTCCCTTCAACGCTGAGGAGTTCGGGGTTCGGGGCAGGGTCCTCGAGACCGACGGCCGTCATGGTCGCCTGCGCGGGCTCGCGCACCAGGTCGAGCGCGGGCGCCGGGTAGAAGCCGAGGACCAGCAGGGCCACGATCAGGGGCGCGACGACCCACTTCTCGCGAGCTCCTAGGTCCGCGGTCCCCGTCAGGGCGTCCGGCGTCCTGCCCGTGAAGACCTTCTGGTAGGTCAGCAGCACGTACAGCGCCGCGAGGACCACGCCCAGGACCGCCACGAGCGCCGCCGGGTGGCTGCGCGAGAACGTCCCGACGAGGACCATGATCTCGGAGACGAACGTCGACAGGCCGGGCAGCGAGAGCGCCGAGAGACCCGCCACGAGGAACGTGCCCGCGAGGATCGGTGTCACCCGCTGCAGGCCGCCGTAGTCGGTCAGGCGCTGCGAGCGCGTCGGGTGCCGCGCGATCAGGAAGCCCGCCAGGAGGAAGAGCGCCCCGGTCGAGATGCCGTGGTTGAACATGTAGAACGACGCCCCGGAGATGCTGAGCGACGTGAACGAGAAGATCCCCAGCACGATGAACCCGAAGTGGGACACCGACGTGTAGGCGATGAGCCGCATGACGTCGGTCTGGCCGATCGCCATGAGCGCGCCGTAGAGGATCGAGACCACGGCCAGCACCACGATCACGGGGGCCGCCCACCGGCTCGCGTTCGGGAACAGCGGCAGGCACAGCGTCAGCATGCCGAACGTACCGACCTTGTCCAGGACGCCCACGAGCAGCGTCGAGGTACCCGCGGGGGCGTGCTCGGCGGCGTCGGGCAGCCAGGTGTGGACCGGGAAGAGCGGCGCCTTGATCGCGAAGGCGAGGAAGAACGCGAGGAACAGCAGCCGCTCGGTGCTCACGGGCAGCGGGTTCGCCGCCAGGTCGTCGACCAGGGTCTGGGTCAGGAAGCCCTGCTCGCCGCCCGGCCCGTTGAGGTAGAGCGCGATGACCCCGACGAGCATGACGAGCCCGCCCGCGAGCGAGAAGAGCAGGAACTTCACGGTCGCGTACCGCCGCTGCGCCCCGCCCCCGAAACCGCCGATCATGAAGTAGACCGGGATCAGCATGGCCTCGAACAGGACGTAGAAGAAGAACACGTCGCGCGCCACGAAGACCGCGACCATGAACGCCTCGAGGAGCAGCACCAGGCCCAGGTAGTGGCGGAGCTTGGAGAGGTCGCCGTCCTGCTCGCGCCACGCGGCGAGCACCACGAGCGGGACCAGCAGCACCGCGAGCCCGACCAGCAGGAGCGCGACGCCGTCTGCGCCGACCGCGTAGCTCACACCGAGCTGCGGGATCCACGCGTGCGTCTCGGTGAGCTGGAAGGTGCCTGCGTCCGCGGTGTCGAACGCGCTGATCGCGAGGCCGAGCAGCACGAGCTCGGCGAGCGCGAAGACGACCGCGACGGTCCGCAGGTGCTTGCGCGCGGAGGTCGCGCCCAGCCCCCAGACCGCCGCCGCGCCGACGAGCGGCAGGACGATCAGGAGTGTCAGCCAGGGAATCTCGGTGGTCATCGGTCCCTCAGCTCCCTGTTCCGGTGGTCACGGCGAGGACCACCGCGACGATCACGATCAGGCCAGCGAGCATCGTCGCCGCGTAGGACCTGACGAATCCGTTCTGCATGCCGCGCAACTTCTCCCCTGTCGCTCCGACGAGGCCGGCGAGGCCCATCCAGCCGCCGTCGACCATCTGCCGGTCCCCGTAGACCAGGGATCGTGTGAGGTACTGCCCGGGCCGCATGAAGACGGCCTCGTTGACGTCGTCCTGATACAGGTCCCGGCGCGCGGCCCGCGTGAGCGCCGAACCGTGCGGAGGCACGATCGGCACGCGGGACACCGCGTACTGGCGCCAGGCGAGCAGCACGCCCACCAGGACCAGCAGGAGGGTCAGCGTGATGAGCGCCCAGACCGGCAGGACCGGCTCCGCGTGCTCGGCGTGGCCCGTGACGGGCGAGAGCCAGTCGACGAACCCGTTGCCGATCGCGAGGAGCCCGCCGAGCGCGACGGACCCGACCGCGAGGACCACCATGGGGATCGTCATGAGCGCCGGGGACTCGTGCGGGTGCTGCACGGGGCCGTCGGTCGAGAGCGGCCCCGTGGGGCTGCCCGACCCGTCGTTCCAGCGCTTGTGCCCGTGGAACGTCATGAAGAACAGGCGCGACATGTAGAACGCGGTGATCCCCGCACCCAGCAGCGCCACGCCGCCGAAGACCCATGCACGCCACTCCTGGCCGTCGATCGGGACGAACGCGGCCTCGATGATCTTGTCCTTGGACCAGAACCCGGAGAACGGCGGGATACCCAGGATCGCGAGCCAGCCCAGACCGAACGTGACCCACGTGACCTTCATGTACCTCGACAGCGCGCCGAAGCGGCGCATGTCCACCCCGTCGTTCATGCCGTGCATGACCGAGCCGGCACCCAGGAACATCCCGGCCTTGAAGAAGCCGTGCGTCACGAGGTGGAAGATCGCGAACGCGTACCCGATGGGTCCCAGGCCCGCCGCGAGGATCATGTAGCCGATCTGCGACATGGTCGACGCCGCCAGGGCCTTCTTGATGTCGTCCTTGGCACAGCCGATGATCGCCCCGAACAGGAGCGTGACCGCACCGACGATGACCACCACGAGCTGCGCCGTCGGGGCCCCCTCGAACACCGGGGCCGAGCGGACCACCAGGTAGACGCCCGCGGTGACCATGGTCGCCGCGTGGATGAGGGCCGAGACCGGCGTGGGGCCCGCCATGGCGTCCCCGAGCCAGGCCTGGAGCGGGAACTGCGCCGACTTGCCGCACGCGGCGACCAGGAGCGCGAGGCCGATCGCCGTCAGCAGCGCGGTGCCCGCCGCGGGGGCGTCGGCGAAGACCGTCGCGAAGTCCACCGCGCCGAAGCCCGCGAACATGAGCATGAGCGCGACGATCAGGCCCAGGTCGCCCACGCGGTTCATGATGAACGCCTTCTTGGCCGCGACCGCGTTGGCCCGCTCGTGGTTCCAGAACCCGATGAGCAGGTACGAGGCCAGGCCCACGCCCTCCCACCCGACGAACAGCAGCAGGTAGGAGTCCGCGAGGACCAGGATCAGCATGGCTGCGACGAACAGGTTCAGGTAGGCGAAGAACCGGCGCTTGTCCGGGTCGTGCTCCATGTACGCGACCGCGTAGACGTGGATGAGCGTGCCGACGAACGTCACGAGCAGCACGAACGTCATGGACAGCGGGTCGATCCGCAGGCCCACGCCCACGTCCAGGCCGCCCGCGGCGATCCAGTCGAAGAGCCGGTGGTCGACCACCCGCTCGTCGGCCGGCAGGCCGAGCATCGAGAAGAAGACGACGAGGGCGACGACGAACGCGCCGCCCGACATCAGCACCCCGAACCACGCGCCCCAGCGGTCGCTGCGGCGCCCCGCGAGCAGCAGGATCGCGGCCCCCAGGAGGGGCAGCAGGATCAGCAGCGGGGCCAGCAGGAACGGGCCGGGCACGATCGTCGAGACGGGCACGATCTCCTGCGTCGGGAGGGCGGCCGGGAGCAGCGCGCCGAGCTCGCCGACGCGCGGGAGGGCTGAAAGCAGAGTCACCGTTGGCATGCCTGCCCTCTCAGTTCTTCAGCAGGTTGACGTCGTCGACCGAGGCCGAGCGGCGGGTACGGAAGATGGCCACGATGATCGCGAGCCCCACGACGACCTCGGCCGCGGCCACGACCATCACGAAGAACGCGATGACCTGCCCGTGGAGGTCTCCGTGCATGCGCGAGAACGTCACGAAGGTGAGGTTGGTCGCGTTGAGCATGAGCTCGATGCCCATGAACACGATGATCGCGTTGCGGCGCAGCAGCACCGTGGTCGCGCCGATCGCGAACAGGATCGCGGCGAGGATCAGGTAGTTGGTCAGCTCCATGTCAGCGTTCCTCGTCCTCGTCGGTGCCCGCGGCCAGCTCGGGGAACCTGCGGCCCGTGAGCTCCGGCTCGTGCTCGACCAGCACGTCGCGCTCGGCCGCGAGGATGCGGTCGGCCGACCTCTCCTGGCCGCGGATGCGCAGGATCCGCGAGACCGAGTGCTCGATGGGGCGACCCTGCGGGTCGAGCGCCGGGGTGTCCATGGCGTTGTTCTGCGCGTAGACGCCCGGGGCGGGCAGCGGCGTGAGGAGCCCGCCCTCGGCGAGGGCCGCGACCTTGGCGTCCGAGACCTGCCGCTGCCCGACGCGCGGCACGAGCCGGCGGCGGTGGGTCAGGACCAGGGCGGCGATGGCCGCGGTCACGAGCAGGATCCCGACGACCTCGAGGGCGAACACGTAGTCCGCGAAGAGGATGCGGGCGAGCGCCACGGGGTTGGTCTCGGCGTTCGCGGCCGTGAGCCCGACCGACGGCGGGAACGTCGCCTGCGCGATCACCCCGACCAGGACCGAGCCGAGCCCCAGGCCCAGCAGGATCCCGATGAAGCGCTGACCGCGGATGGTCTCGACGAGCGAGTCCGAGGCGTCGACGCCCACGAGCATGAGCACGAACAGGAAGAGCATCATCACGGCGCCCGTGTAGACCACGATCTGCACGACGCCGAGGAACGCGGCCTCCTGCGCGATGTAGAGGATCGCGAGGCTGATCATGACGAACACGACGCAGATCGCGGCGTGCACGGCCTTGCGGGCGAACAGCAGGCCGAGCGCGGCCAGGACCATGAGGGGGGCGAGGACCCAGAACAGGACGACCTCTCCCCCGCTGACGGTCACCGGACCACCTTGCGGACCTCGGGGCGCCGCGCGGCGGCGGGGTCCACGACGGGCGGCAGGGTCGGGTCGTCGGGCCGGTGCTCGCGCACCCAGTCGATCTGCTCGGGCACGGGCCCGGTCACCTCTCCCCGGTAGTAGTCGGTGTCGGTCGTGCCGGGCACCATGGGGTGCGGCGCGGCCAGCATGCCCTCGCGCAGCGGCGCGAGGAGGTCTTCCTTCTCCCAGATCAGCCCTTCACGGGTAGGTCCGGTGAGCTCGTACTCGTTGGTCATGGTGAGCGCCCGGGTGGGGCACGCCTCGATGCACAGCCCGCAGAAGATGCAGCGCAGGTAGTTGATCTGGTAGACGCTGCCGTAGCGCTCGCCGGGCGAGCGGTGCGCACCGTCGGGGAGCGCCGAGTTGTCCGCGCCCTCGACGTAGATCGCGTCCGCGGGGCACGCCCAGGCGCACAGCTCGCACCCGATGCACTTCTCGAGCCCGTCCTCGTACCGGTTGAGCTGGTGACGCCCGTGGTAGCGGGGCTTGGTCGGCACCTTCTCGAACGGGTACTGCTCGGTCACGGTCGGCTTGAACATCGAGGAGAACGTCACCCCGAACCCGGCGACGGGCGCGAGCAGCCCGCCGAGCCCCTTCCTCTGCGGGATCAACGACTCGTAGTCAGCCACGGGGGACCTCCTCGTCCTGGGCGTCGGGTGCTGCGGGACCGTCTCCCGCGGGCGGGCTGCCCTCGGGGACCAGGCGCCGCGCCCTGCGCGGTGCGCTGGGCAGGGTCTGTCCTGGCAGCGGCGGGACGGGGAAGCCGCCCGCGAAGGCGTCGAAGGGCTCGGGGGCCGCGGTGGCGCCCTTGCGGTAGGGCGAGGTGCCCGACGGCGCCGCTCGCCCGCCCGCGTCGGCGTCGGGCTGCTTCTTCTGCGGCCACAGGAAGATCGCGGCGATCGCGACCACCCCCAGGACGACGGCCGCCACGAGGATCGCGCGGTTGTCGACGTCACCGAAGCGGATCATGCCCTGGACGACCGAGAGCACGACGATCCAGGCGAGCGCGGCCGGGATGAGGACCTTCCACCCGAACTTCATGAACTGGTCGTAGCGCAGGCGCAGGAGCGTGCCGCGGACCCACACGAACACGAACATGAAGGCCCAGACCTTGACGAGGAACCAGAGGATGGGCCACCAGCCCTCGTTGAACATGCCGTCGTTGATCGCCGACAGGGGCCACGGCGCACGCCAGCCCCCCAGGAAGAGCGTGGTCGCGACGGCCGAGACGTTGATCATGTTGATGTACTCGGCAAGGAAGAACCACGCGAACTTCATGGACGAGTACTCGGTCATGTAGCCCGAGACCAGCTCGCCCTCGGCCTCGGGGAGGTCGAACGGCAGGCGGTTGGTCTCGCCGATCATCGCGATGATGTAGATCACGAAGCTCGGGATGAGGATGAGCGCCCACCAGACCTGGGTCTGGGAGTCGACGATCTGCGAGGTCGACATGGAGCCCGCCATGATGAAGACGCTCACGAGGGCCAGGCCCATCGCGAGCTCGTAGCTGATGACCTGGGCCGTCGAGCGGACCGCGCCGAGCAGCGGGTAGGTCGAGCCCGACGACCAGCCGCCGAGCACGATCCCGTACACGCCCACCGAGGCGCACGCCAGGATGTAGAGCACCGCGACGGGGAAGTCGGTGAGCTGTGCGGGCGTCGAGTAGTCGGTGAACGGGATCGTGACGTTCGGCCCGAACGGGATGACCGCGAACGTCAGGAGCGAGCAGAACACCGCGATCATGGGTGCGAGGATGTAGACGAACTTGTCCGCCGCCGTGACCGTGAGGTCCTCCTTGAGGAGCAGCTTCATGGCGTCCGCGAGCGACTGGAGCAGACCGAACGGCCCGTGCACGTTGGGTCCGGGACGGACCTGCATCCGGGCCACGACCTTGCGCTCGAACCAGATCGCGATGAGCACGCTCGTGAGCAGGAAGACGATGATCAGCACGGCCTTGACCAGGTAGGTCCAGCCGTTGTCCTGGGAGAAGTCGGCCGTGATCCCGGGCACGCCCGGGGTCTCGGTGACCGAGGCAGTGCCCAGGGCGAGGTTCAGCAGGCCGCTCATGATGCTCCCCCGTCGGTGGGCTGGACGCTCTGGCCGGGCCGCGAGGCTCCGGGAGCGGGCTCGATCCGTACGAGCGCTCCCTGAGCCACGCCGAGCTCACGATGGACCCGCGAGCCCTCGGAACCGAGCGGGAGCCAGACGACGTGCTCGACCATGTCGGTGATCACCACGGGCAGCTCGATCGAGCCGCGGTCGGTCGACACCCGGACCGCGTCCCCCTCGAACAGATCCGCGGCCGCCGCGGTCGTCGCCGACAGCCGGGCCACGGGCCGCTTGGCCGTGCCGGCGAGGAACCGCTCGCCGTCCTGGCCGCGGCCGCTGTCCAGCAGCAGGCGCCATCCCGCGAGCACCGCGGTGCCCGGGGCGACCGCGGGTGGTTCGGCCGCTGCGACCTCGGGGGCCGGCGGGCGGGTCCCGTCCCAGGTGCCGAGCTGGTCGATCTCCGCCCGGACCTCGTCCGTCGTGCGGGCCCCGAGCACGAAGCCCGCCGCGTCGGCGAGCGCGTCGAGCACGCGGTGGTCGGGCATCGCGGTCGTGGCGAGCGCGGCCTCGAAGGTCCGCGCGCGGCCCTCCCAGCTCACGAACGCGCCGGCCTTCTCGACCGGCGGCGCGACGGGCAGCACCACGTCCGCGAGCGCCGTGACGTCCGAGGCGCGTACCTCGAGCGAGACGACGAATCCTGCGGCCTCGAGAGCCCGGAGACTGTGCGCGGGGTCGGGCAGGTCGTCGGAGTGCAGGCCGCCCACGAGCACGCCGCCGAGCTGACCCACGGACAGCGCGTCGAGGATCTCTCCCGTGCTCCGGCCCGGCGTCCCCGGGAGGTGCTCGACGCCCCAGGCGACGGCCACGTCGACCCGGGCTGCGGCGTCGGTCACCGGGCGTCCGCCCGGGAGGAGGGCCGGCAGCGTGCCGGCCTCGACCGCCCCGCGCTCCCCCGCCCGGCGCGGGATCCACGCGAGGCGTGCTCCCGTGCTCGCGACGAGACGCACGAGCGCCGAGTACCCGCCGGGGACCCCGGCGAGCCGTTCGCCGACCAGAACCACGGCCCCGGGCTCGGCGAGCGCGTCGCGCAGTGCCGAGACCTCGGCCGGTTCCTCGACCGACTCGGGGGCGTCGGGGCCCACGGCCCCGTCGTGACCGAACAGCGTCTGGGTGCCCGTGGCGAGCACGTCGAGCCACTCGGCCTCGGTGCCCGGGGCCGCCCGCAGGAGCGTGCCGTCGAGGCGCTGCACGCCCCGGCTCGCGAACGGTGCGAGCGAGAAGACCCGCAGGCCGCGCTTCTGGACGCCCTTGCGCAGGCGCAGGAACGTCACGCCGGCCTCCTCCTCGGCCTCGAGGGCCACGAGGAGCACCGCGGGCGCGTGCTCGAGCTCGTCGAACGTCACGCCCAACCCGGTGCCGGCGACCGCGTGGGCGAGGAAGTCCGCCTCCTCGGTCGAGTGCGCGCGGGCGCGGTGGTCCACGTCGTTGGTCCCGAGGACGACGCGGGCGAACTTGCCGTACGCGTACGCGTCCTCGACCGTGAGGCGGCCTCCGGGGAGCACCCCGACGCCGCCCGCGGCACGGGCCTGCGCGAGGCCCGTCGCCGCGACCTCGAGGGCCTCGGCCCAGCTCGCGGGGCGCAGCTCGCCGCGCGTGACCCGACCCTCGGCGTCGACCTCGCGGTCGCGCACGAGCGGGTGCGTCAGGCGGTCCGGTGCGTCCTGCCACGCGAACGCGAAGCGGTCCTTGTCGGTGATCCACTCCTCGTTGACCTGGGGGTCCTCGCCCGACAGGCGACGCAGCACCACACCGCGGCGGTGGTCGATGCGGATCGCGGACCCGCACGCGTCGTGCTCGCCCACGCTCGGGGTCGAGACGAGGTCGAACGGCCTCGACCGGAACCGGTACGCGGCACCCGTCAGGGCTCCGACGGGGCAGATCTGCACGGTGTTGCCGCTGAAGTACGAGGCGAACGGGCGTCCCGACTCGTCCTCGAGCGCGGCCCCCACGGGAGCCTCGAACCCGGCCTGCGCGCCGTACGGCAGCGAGCCTGCGGGCGCTGCGGGCTCGGACTCGCCGTCGGCGAAGCCCAGGACGCGCGCGTCGAACCGGCCGATCTGCTGCTGCGCCCCACGCTTCTGCAGGTCGATGAACGCGTCGCCCGCGATCTCCGCGGAGAACCGGGTGCAGCGCTGGCACAGCACGCAGCGCTCGCGGTCGAGCAGGATCTCGGTCGAGATCGCGATGGGCTTGGGGAACGTGCGCTTGACGTCGACGAACCGGCTCGTCGCGCGCCCGTTGCTCATGGCCTGGTTCTGCAGGGGGCACTCGCCGCCCTTGTCGCAGACCGGGCAGTCGAGCGGGTGGTTGATGAGCAGGAGCTCCATGACCCCGTGCTGCGCCTTGTCCGCGACGGCCGACGTGTGCTGGGTCTTGACGACCATGCCGGGCGTGGCCTCGAGCGTGCAGGAGGCCTGCGGCTTGGGCATGGGGCGGACGTTGCCCTCGCGGTCGGGCGTCGCGACCTCGACGAGGCACTGGCGGCACGCACCGGCGGGGGCGAGCAGCGGGTGGTCGCAGAACCGCGGGATCTGGATGCCGACCTGCTCGGCAGCCCGGATCACCAGCGTGCCCTTGGGCACGGCCATCTCGATGCCGTCGATCGTGAACGTCACCTCGTCGCGGCGCGCGGGGGGCTGTGCGCCCCCTGCCGCCGCGGCGGGCGACGTGCCGGCGGACGTCGTGGTCGTCATCAGTGCGCTCCTGCCGTCAGGGCCTGCGGGGCACGCCGGGGCGTGTAGTCGAACAGTGCGGCGGCCGAGGGGTCGAACGGGCAGCCGCGGCCGGTGATATGCGCCTCGAACTCCTCGCGGAACAGCGCGATGCTGCTCGTGACGGGCGACGTCGCGCCGTCGCCGAGCGCGCAGAACGCGCGGCCGAGGATGTTGTCGCACGTGTCGAGCAGGACGTCGAGGTCGCTCTCGGTGCCCTCGCCGTGCTCGATGCGGCGCAGGATCTGCTTGAGCCAGTACGTCCCCTCGCGGCACGGCGTGCACTTGCCGCACGACTCGTGGGCGTAGAAGTCCATCCACCGGCTCACGGCCCGCACCACGCACGTGGTCTCGTCGAAGATCTGCAGGGCACGCGTGCCGAGCATCGAGCCCGCCGCGGCGACCGACTCGTAGTCGAGCGGTGTGTCGAGGTGGGCGTCGGTGAACAGGGGCGTCGAGGACCCGCCGGGCGTCCAGAACTTCAGCCGGTTGCCGCCACGGATCCCGCCGGCCATGTCGAGCAGCTCGCGCAGCGTGATGCCGAGCGGCGCCTCGTACTGGCCCGGGCGCACGACGTGCCCCGACAGCGAGAACAGCCCGTGGCCCGACGACCGCTCGGTCCCCATGGACCTGAACCAGTCCGAGCCCTCGTTGACGATCGCCGGGACGCTCGCGATCGACTCGACGTTGTTGACCACGGTGGGCCGTGCGTACAGGCCCGCGACCGCGGGGAACGGAGGCTTGAGACGCGGCTGGCCGCGCAGCCCCTCGAGCGAGTCGAGCAGCGCGGTCTCCTCGCCGCAGATGTAGGCGCCGGCGCCCGCGTGGACCGTGACGTCGAGGTCGAAGCCCGAGCCCTGGATGTTCTTGCCCAGGTACCCCGCCGCGTACGCCTCCTCGACCGCGCGCAGCAGGCGGCGGTACACGTGCAGCACCTCGCCGCGCACGTAGATGAACGCGTGGTCGCAGCCGATCGCGTAGGACGTGATGGCCACGCCCTCGATCAGGAGCTGCGGGCTCGCGAGCATGAGCGGGATGTCCTTGCACGTGCCGGGCTCGGACTCGTCGGCGTTGACGACGAGGTAGCGGGGCCCGCCGTCGGGCGCGGGCAGGAAGCCCCACTTCATGCCCGTGGGGAACCCGGCGCCGCCGCGGCCGCGCAGGCCCGAGTCCTTGACGACCTGCACGACGTCCGCGGGCGGCTGCGCGAGGGCCTTCGCGAGGCCCTTCCAGCCCCCCTGCGCGACGTAGGCGTCGAGCGTCCAGGAGCGCCGGGCGTCCCAGGTCTCGCTGAGGACCGGGGTCAGGGGGTCGATCGTCTGCTCGCTCACGGCTGCTTCCCCTTCGAGGCGTCGGGCGTGGCGCCCGTGGCGTCGGCGGGCGTGGTGGGCTTGCGCTCGGCCGAGGACTGCTCGTGCCCGACGGCGGAGGCGCCCTGAGCGGCCGCCTCGCCCGTGTCCGTGGCCGACCCGTCGACCTGGTCCGGAGCCGCGCCGCCCGGCGCGGTCCAGTCGTGCTCGCGCGCGAGCCGCAGCCCGGCGAGCGTGGGCTCCCCGGCACCGACCCCCTCGTCAGCGCGCCCGTCGGAGAACCCGGCGAGCACGCGGCTCATCTGCTTGAAGCTGCACACCGAGGCGGCACCGCGCGTGGGGGCGACCTGCTCGCCGGCCCGCAGGCGGTCCGCGAGCTGCGTGGCGCCCGCCGGGGTCTGGTTGTCGAAGAACTCCCAGTTGACCATCACGACGGGCGCGTAGTCGCACGCCGCGTTGCACTCGACACGCTCGAGCGTGATCGCCCCGTCCTCGGTCGTCTCGTCGTGCCCGACCCCCAGGTGCTCGGAGAGCTCGTCGAAGATCTCGTCGCCCCCCATGACCGCGCACAGCGTGTTGGTGCACACCCCCACGGTGTAGGTGCCGTTGGGGTGGCGCTTGTACTGCGTGTAGAAGGTCGCGACGGCCGACACCTCGGCCGCCGTGATGCCGAGCTGCTCGGCGCAGAACGCGATGCCGTCGCGCGAGACGTACCCGTCCTCCGACTGCACCAGGTGCAGCATGGGCAGCAGCGCCGAGCGCTTCTGCGGGTACCGGGCGACGATCGCCGCGGTGTCCTGCGCGAGGCGCGCGTACGTCGCCTCGTCGTATCCGGACCTGTGAGCCTCGAGCGTCATCGGTCCACCCCTCCCAGCACCGGGTCGAGCGAGGCGACCGCGACGACGACGTCGGCGACCTGGCCGCCCTCGCACATCACGGCGACCGCCTGCAGGTTGTTGAACGAAGGATCACGGAAGTGCGCCCGGTAGGGGCGCGTGCCGCCGTCGGACACCAGGTGCACGCCGAGCTCGCCGCGCGGGTGCTCGACCGACTGGAAGACCTGGCCCACGGGGACCCGGAAGCCCTCCGTGACGAGCTTGAAGTGGTGGATCAGGGCCTCCATCGAGGTGCCCATGATCTCCCTGATGTGGTCGAGCGAGTTGCCCATGCCGTCGCTGCCGATCGCGAGCTGGGCGGGCCACGCGATCTTCTTGTCGCCGACCATGACGGGCTGGCCCGCCGTGGCCTCGAGCCGCTCGAGGCACTGCTCGACGATCCGCAGCGACTGGTAGCACTCCTCGAGCCGCAGCACGACACGCGAGTAGCAGTCGGCGTCGTCCGAGGTGGGCACGTCGAAGTCGTACGTCTCGTAACCGCAGTAGGGAGCGGCCTTGCGCACGTCGTAGGGGAGCCCGGTCGAGCGCAGCACGGGCCCCGTGATCGCGAGCGCCATGCAGCCCGAGAGGTTGAGGTGACCCACGCCGACCAGGCGGGACTTGAAGATCGGGTTGGCGAGCATGAGGTCGCCGAGCTGGCCGAGGTAGCCGCGGATCAGCGGGTCGGCCTTGCGGATCTGGGCCACGACGTCCGGCGGGACGTCCTGCACCACGCCCCCCGGGCGCACGTACGCGTGGTTCATGCGCAGCCCCGTGACGGCCTCGAAGATCCGCAGGATCTCCTCGCGGGCCGTGAACGAGATGGTCATGACCGTGGTCGCGCCCATCTCGTTGCCGCCCGTGCCGAGGCACACCAGGTGGGACGCGATCCGGTTGAGCTCCATCATGAGGACGCGGATGATGCTCGCGCGCTCGGGGACGTCGTCCGTGATGCCGAGGAGCTTCTCGACCGCGAGGCAGTAGGCCGTCTCCTGGAACAGGGGCGCGAGGTAGTCCATGCGGGTGCAGAACGTGACCCCCTGGGTCCACGTCCGGAACTCCATGTTCTTCTCGATGCCCGTGTGGAGGTAGCCCACGCCGCAGCGGGCCTCCGTGACGGTCTCGCCGTCGATCTCGAGCATGAGCCGCAGCACACCGTGGGTCGAGGGGTGCTGGGGGCCCATGTTGACGACGATGCGTTCCTCGCCCAGCTGGGTCGCCTCGGCCGCGATGTCGGCCCAGTCGCCGCCCGACGCCTCGTAGCTGGGGATCGACGCGTCGAAGTCGCCGTACGGCGCCTTCGTGGCGTGGGGTGTCGCGTGCGGGGTGGTGGGGCTCACGAGTACGACCTCCTCTGGTCCGGCGGGGGCACCGTGGCGCCCTTGTACTCGACCGGGATGCCGCCGAGCGGGTAGTCCTTGCGCTGCGGGTGACCCGGCCAGTCGTCCGGCATCTCGATGCGGGCCAGGGCCGGGTGGTCGTCGAAGACGATCCCGAAGAAGTCCCACGTCTCGCGCTCGTGCCAGTCGTTGGACGGGTACACCGACGTGGTCGAGGGGATGTGCGGGTGCGCGTCCGGGACCGCGACCTCGAGGCGCAGGCTCCGGCCGTGCGTGATCGACGTCAGGTGGTAGACGGCGTGCAGCTCGCGGCCCACGTCGTGGGGGTAGTGCACCCCGCTCACGCCCATGCTCAGCTCGAACCGCAGGTCCTGCTCGTCGCGCAGCGCGCGGGCGACCGTGACGACGTGCGGGGGCCGGACGTGCAGCGTGAGCTCGGCGTGCGGCCCCGGCGGGTCGACGACGACCTGCTCGACGGCGTCCTCGAAGCGCACGCCCGCCTCGGCGAGCACCTCCGCCAGGACGTCCACGGCCTCGTCGAACCACCCGCCGTACGGGCGCGCGCTCGGCCCGGGCAGCACCACGGGGCGCACCAGCCCCCCGTAGCCCGAGGTGTCTCCCGAGCCGTGGGCCCCGAACATGCCCGTGCGGACCTCGACGACCTCGAGCGGCTCGCGCCCACCCGGGCCCGGTCCCGCCACGAGCTCCTCGCCGGGCACGTCGCCCTGGGCGACCTCGTCCCGCTGGACGGCGTCCGCCGGGCGGCCCGTCGTCCCGTCGTTGGTGCTCGTCACCGCAGCAGCCCCTTCATCTGGAACGTCGGGGTCGCCTCGAGCGCCGCGGCCTCGGCGGCCTTGGCCGCCTCCCGCCGGTTCACGCCCAGCGGCTCGGCCTGGATCTGCTCGTGCAGCGCGAGGATCGCGTTGATGAGCATCTCGGGGCGCGGCGGGCAGCCCGGCAGGTAGATGTCGACCGGCACGATGTGGTCGACCCCCTGGACGATCGCGTAGTTGTTGAACATCCCGCCGCTCGACGCGCACACGCCCATCGACAGCACCCACTTGGGCTCGGACATCTGGTCGTAGACCTGGCGCACCACGGGCGCCATCTTCTGGCTCACGCGACCCGCGACGATCATCAGGTCGGCCTGCCGCGGCGAGGCCCGGAAGACCTCCATGCCGAAGCGGGACAGGTCGAAGCGCGACGCGCCGGCCGCCATCATCTCGATGGCGCAGCACGCCAGGCCGAACGTCACCGGCCACAGCGACGCCTTGCGGAAGTACCCCGCGAGGTTCTCCACGCTCGTGAGCAAGAAGCCCGAGGGAGCCTCTTCGATCCCCATCTGCGTTCTCCCTATCTGGTTCCGGCTAGTCCCACTCGAACCCGCCACGGCGCCATTCGTAGACGAACGGCACGGTGATCAGGGCGAGGAAGCTCAGCATGGCGACGAGCCCGAAGGTGGCCAGGACCGTGAAGTCCACCGCCCACGGGTAGAGGAAGACCACCTCGATGTCGAAGATGATGAAGGTCATCGCGACGAGGTAGTACTTGATCGGGAAGCGCCCTCCGCCGATCGCGTGCGGGGTGGGCTCGATGCCGCACTCGTACGCGTCGAGCTTGGCGCGGTTGTATCTCTTGGGGCCGATCACGGCGCTCGCGGCAACTCCGCCGAGGGCGAGCACGGCTCCGATGCCCATCAGGACGAGCACGGGCACGTAGGGGTTGGTCATCGGTCTGCTCTCCGGGGGGCGCGCTGGGGCATGTCGGGAGTGCTGCCGCCGGGCGTCCGCGCGAAGCTGCGGGCACCCGGGTCTGACGGGGGTAGGGGTGGTGACTGCGTGAACAGCGGTGACGGCCTCTTTGCCGCCTCACCAAGGTTTCTCATGCCGATGGCACCACCCTCGTCAGTCCCGCGATGACCCGGTCGACGACGTCGCCACCACGTGGTTCGTAACAGTCGGACAACAGCTTGAGGACGAAGCGCATGACGAGCGGCCGCGGCAGCCCGTACCGGGTGCACAGCCGCATGATCTCGGGGTGCTCGATGAGGCGCACGAAGTACCGGCCGAGCGTGTAGTACCCGCCCAGGTCGCGGCGCATGATCTCGGGGTAGGTCGCGAGCGTGCGCTCGCGTGCGGCGTCGGTGCTCCGGGCACGCGACTGCGCCACGACGTCCGCCGCGACGCGCGCGGCCTGCATGGCGTAGGCGATGCCCTCGCCGTTGAACGGGCTGACCATGCCGCCCGAGTCTCCGACCAGCACCACGCCGCGCGAGTAGAGGGGCTTGCGGTTGAAGCCCATGGGCAGGGCCGCCCCGCGCACGGGTCCGGTCTGGTTCTCCGGGGTGAACTCCCACTCGGCGGGCGCGTTGGCCATCCACCGGGCGAACAGGTCCTTGTAGTCCACGTTCGCGGCCGACTGCCGTGCCGGGGTCGAGTTGACCGAGCCGAGGCCCACGTTCGCGGTGCCGTCGCCGAGCGCGAAGATCCACCCGTAGCCGGGCAGGAGGTTCGACTTCCCGGCCGGCCCGTCCCAGAGCTCGAGGTGGGACTCCATCCAGGCGTCGTCGTGGCGCGGGGTCTTGAAGTAGGTCCGCACCGCGACGCCCATGGGCCGGTCCTCGCGCTTCTCGAGCCCCAGGGCGAGCGCGAAGCGGGACGAGACGCCGTCCGCGGCGATGACGACAGGGGCGCGCAGCTCGTACTCGTCCCCGGCGCGGCGCCCGTTCTCGTCGAGCGGGCGTGCCGTGACGCCCACGACGCGGCCCGTGCGCTCGTCGAGGAGCGGGCCGGTCACGTTGGTGCGCTCGAGCAGCTTGGCGCCCGTGCGCTGCGCGTGCTCGGCGAGCGTCTGGTCGAGGTTCATGCGTGAGCGGGCGAGGCCGTAGGACGGGTAGGCCTTGAGCTCGGGCCAGGGCAGCTCCCACGAGCGTCCGCTCGCGACGACCCGCAGACCCTTGTTGCGGATCCAGCCGTCCTCGGCGCGCGTGGGGACGCCCATGCGGACGAGCTCGCCCACCGCCCGCGGCGTCAGTCCGTCGCCGCAGATCTTGTCGCGCGGGAACGAGGCCTTCTCGAGGAGGAGGACGTTCAGGCCGGCGGAGGCACAGTAGTGCGCCGCCGTGGCCCCTGCCGGGCCCGCGCCGATGACGATGACGTCCGCGTCATCACTCCTGCTACGCACGTTCTCACCTCGCTCGGCAAGCTCGAACACACCTCGGAAAGCCCCTTGTGAAGTCGCTCACAATGGACATCGCCACTCTAGTCACAGACGCGGGCGGATGTGTAGCAAGGCAACCCTTCCCTCGCGGCCGAACCGGCAGGTCAGGCGCCCGACGCGCCGCGTCCCGCCCGCGCGCACCACGCACGGTGCGCCGCGGGCCACGGGCCGCGGGCCGCGACGGACCCGAGCGCGACCGCCGGGGCGAAGACCCCGCTCAGGCGGGGCGCACGGCCCGGTGCAGCGCGACGAGGCCGCCGCTGAGGTTCCGGTAGGCGGCACCCTCCCACCCGGCGTCGATCATGAGGTGCGCCAGGTCGGCCTGCGCGGGCCAGTCCTGGATCGACTCGACGAGGTACTCGTACGAGCTCTTCTCCTTGGTCACGAGCCCCGCCATGACGGGCAGCATCTTCATGAAGACGCCCGTGTAGAGCGCGCGGAAGGGCTTCCACGTGGGGCGGGAGAACTCGCAGATGACGATCCGGCCGCCCGGGCGTGTCACACGCAGCATCTCGCGCAGCGCGGCGTCGGTGTCCACGACGTTGCGCAGGCCGAACGAGATGGTCACGGCGTCGAACGACGCGTCGGCGAAGGGCAGCGCCGTGGCGTCCCCCGCGACGAACGGCAGGTCCGGGCGCCGGCGCTTGCCCACCTGGAGCATCCCGACCGAGAAGTCGCACGGCACGACCTCGACGCCCTCGTCCGCGAACGGCTCGCTCGACGTGCCGGTGCCGGCCGCGAGGTCCAGGACCCGCTCTCCGGGCAGCGCAGCGACGGCGTCGACCGTCTGCTTGCGCCACCTCCGGTCCTGCCCCAGCGAGATGACGTCGTTGGTGAGGTCGTAGCGGGAGGCGATCCCGTCGAACATCGAGGCGACCTCGGTGGGCTTCTTGTCCAGGCTTGCTCGCGACATGAGCCCATCGTTTCACGCCTACGCTGGAGGCGATGACTGCGCACGCTCACCCCCGCAGGGACGCCGACGACCTCGGCGCCCCCGACACGGAGTCCCCTCGCCCCGGGTCCGCCGACTTCCTGGCCTCCCCCCGCCTGGTCGTGCGGACGACCCGCCTGCCCGACGGGCTGCCGGGCGACCTGACGGCCCTGCTCGACCTCCTGCCCGACGCGCGCCCCCTGGCCTGGGTGCGACGCGGCGACGGGATCGTGGGGTGGGGCGAGGCGCTGCGCCTCGAGGCGTGGGGTCCCGGGCGGTTCGCCGACGCCGAGGCGGCCTGGCAGGAGGTGCTGGGTGCCGCCGTCGTGCACGACGAGGTGGACCTGCCCGGCTCCGGCCTGGTCGCGTTCGGCTCGTTCGCGTTCGACGACGCGTCCGGCACGGCCGGGGACGCCCGCCCGGGCGGGACGATCGTGGTGCCCCGCGTCGTCGTCGGGCGCCGGGGCGGGCCCGAGGGCACGGCCTGGGTCACGAGCATCACCCAGGGCGACGCCCTGCCCGACGACGTCGCGTCCGTCCTCGACCCGGCTCGCCGCGAGCCCGTGGCCGGGCCGGGCGTGGTCACGACCGTGGACGGCTCGCTGAGCGCCGAGGATTGGACCGCGGTGGTCGCCGAGGGCGTCGAGCGCATCCGGCGCGGCGACCTCGAGAAGGTCGTGCTCGCGCGCGACGTCCTCGCCACGGCCGAGCACCCCGTGGACCCCCGCTGGATGCTCCGTCGCCTCGCGGTCACCTACGACGCGTGCTGGACCTTCTCGGTGGACGGCATGGTCGGCGCGACCCCCGAGCTGCTCGTGCGCAGCGAGAAGGGGCTCGTGACCTCGCGCGTGCTCGCGGGGACCATCCGCCGCTCGGGCGGGGCCGAGGCCGACGACGACTCGCTGCTGCGTGCCGCGCACCTCGCCCGCTCGTCAAAGGACCTCGAGGAGCACGAGTACGCCGTGGCCTCGGTCGCCGACGCGCTCGCCCCGTTCTGCTCGTCGATGAACGTGCCCGACGCACCGTTCGTGCTGCACCTGCCCAACGTCCTGCACCTGGCCTCCGACGTCACGGGCGTGCTCGCGGCCGGGACGGGCGGGTCTCCCGCGCCGACGAGCCTCGCGCTCGCAGCCGCGCTGCACCCGTCGGCCGCCGTGTGCGGCACCCCGACGCTCGCGGCGCGCGACCTCATCCGCGAGATCGAGGGCATGGACCGCGCCCGCTACGCGGCCCCGGTCGGGTGGTTCGGCGCGGACGGCGACGGCGAGTGGGGCATCGCGCTGCGCTCGGCGGAGCTGTCGCCGCAGGACCCGCACCGGGTGCGCCTCTTCGCCGGCTGCGGGATCGTCGCCGCCTCCGACCCGGGGGCCGAGCTCGCCGAGTCCGAGGCCAAGCTCGAGCCCATGCGGTACGCGCTCGAGGACTGAGACGAGCCGATCGACCGCACGCACGCCACCCCTGGCAGAGCCCGACCTCTGCAACTCTCCTGGTGGTTTTGGTGAGTTACGCGACGTATAGCCCGTTCGACGGACATCTCCGGACAACGCCCAGGTCGGCCTGTTAAATTCGCCCGGTGCCCGATGCGACGATGACGATGACTCTGGATCCCACGCAGCGCGACGTCACCGTGCGCCGCGCCACGACCGCGGACCGCGAGGACCTCTGGCTCCTGGTGCTCCGTCTGCAGCCCGACGCGCCGGACCGGGCGACGTACGACCGCGTCGTGGGCCCCCTGCTGCGCGCGCTCGACACCCTCCTGCTGGTCGCCCAGGACGCCACGGGGGTCGTCGGCTACCTGCTCGCGAGCCAGCGCCTGACCTTCAGCGGGAACGGCGCGGTCGTCGAGATCGACGAGATCGCGCTCGCCCCCGAGGCCGACCAGGGCCTGGTCGCGGCCGAGCTGATCGGCGCGGTCCAGGCGTGGGGCCAGGAGCAGCGCGCGACGCGCGTCACGCTCGCCGACGTCCTTCCCCGCGAGACCGCCGAGGAGCTCGGGTTCGTCACGACCGAGGTCCGCTCCACCAAGGCGCTCGACCTGCTCGACGCCGACCCCGTGCTCACCTCGCCCTGGGACGGCCCGGCCGTGCCCGCGAGCGACGCCGACGAGGCCCTGCCGGTCCGCGACTGATCCTTCCCAGGCACGACGACGCCCGGTCCGTGCGGGGAACCGCACGAACCGGGCGTCGGTGCCGAGGGGCACCTGCAGGGGAACAGGGCCTCGCCTCGGCTCGGTCTCGCCGGTCACGGGGGACGCGTCCCGGCGGGACCGTGAAGGACCGCAGCGGCACCGGCTCACGTCGGTGGGCACAGGGGGGAGGTCCCCACCGGTGCAGCCGGTACCGCCGGGTCCGGCCTGTGGTGTGCTCAGCCCTGACCGTTGAACCAGTCGAAGGGGTTGGGCACGTTGTTCGGGTTCGTCTGGTCGGACCCGTCCTGGCTGTTGCCCGGGACCTGACCCGAGCCCGGGACCTGACCCGAACCGTCCTGACCGCCAGAGCCCTGCTCGGAACCCGAGCCCGAGTCGGTGCTCGTTTCGGTCGGCTTGGCGGCGAGCGTCACGTCGACGTCGATCGCCTTGCCGTCGCGGACGACCGTGAGCTTCGCGACGTCGCCGGTCGCGCGCTCGCGCACGAACCCGGTCAGCGACTCGGCACCGCTCACGGCGTCACCGTCGATCGCGACGATCACGTCACCGGCCTTGATGCCGGCCTCGGCGGCCGGGGAGCCGTCCGAGACCTCCTTGACCTCGGCGCCGCGGCGCGTGACGCCGTCGGCCGTGGCCGTCGCGTCGGTCATGCTCACGCCCAGGAAGGCGTGCTCGGCCGTGCCGCTCTCGATGAGCTGCGCGCTGATGTTCTTCGCGAGGTTCACCGGGATGGCGAAGCCCAGGCCGATCGAGCCGGACTGGCTCGACGTCGTCGCGATCGACGAGGTGATGCCGATGACCTCGCCCTGCGCGTTGAACAGCGGGCCACCGGAGTTGCCCGGGTTGATCGCGGCGTCGATCTGGATCGCGTTGGTGACCACGGTGCTGCCACCGTCGGAGCCCGACGCGGCGACCGGGCGGTCGAGCGCGGAGACGATGCCCGTCGTGGCGGTGTTCGCGAGGCCCAGCGGGTTCCCGACGGCCAGGACGGACTCGCCGACCGTGACGTCGTCGGAGTCGCCGAACGACGCGGGGGTGAGGTTGCTCGGCGGGTCGACCAGCTTGACGACCGCGAGGTCGGTCGTCGGGTCGAGCCCGACGATCTTGGCCTCGTAGAGGCGTCCGTCGCTCAGGGTCACCTGGACGGTGTCGTCCTGCGCGCCCTCGACGACGTGGTTGTTCGTCAGGACGTGGCCGTCGGTGTCGATCACGACACCCGAGCCCTCGCCACCGCCCGAAGCCGTGGTGACCTGGATCGAGACGACGGACGGCGCGACGGCGCTCGTCACGGCCTGCCAGTCCGGGTTCTCCGACGTCGAGCTCGCCACGGGGACCGTGGAGTTCTCCTTGTTCTCACCGATCGAGGCCAGCGAGCTGGGCGCGGTGCCCGATCCGTCGAGCACGCTGAGCAGGCCGGCGGTCCCGGCGCTCGCGAGGACGGCCGCCGCGGCGGCCGCGCCGACCACGGGGATCCACGTCTTGCTCTTCTTCGGAGCGGCGGGCGCTGCCTCGGTCGCGACCGGGGCGGGCGGCATGCCCGCTGCGGAGTACGCGGTGCTCGTGGGCGCACCGTACGGGGCCTGGGCCCCGTGCTGAGCGGGCGCGACGTGCGGTGCCTGCTGAGCGGGTGCGACGTGCGGCGCCGGCGGCGCGGGCACGGGAGCCGGGTGCGGCGCGGCGAACTGCTGCGTGGGCTGCGCCTGCGGGGCCGGGGCCTCCGGGGTGGGCGTCTGCGGGGCGGCGGGCGCCTCGGGCGTCACGGGCAGCTGCTGCGTGGCCTGCGCGTCGATGCGCTGCGTGTCGCCGTCGCGGGGAGCCTCGGGCTGGGGGACGTTCGACTGCGGGGTGTTCTCGGTCATGGGGTGTTCCCTCCTCGGTTCTTTCTGAGGACTACTTCACACCCGGGCGCTGAAACGCTGCTTGAACGATCCTGTGAGTTTGCTGCGAGTTCCCGACGACGGCTGGGAGCCTTCTCAGGCGACCCCGGGCCGCTCCGGGTCGCTCGGAGCGAACCCCGTGGGCACCGCCCGCAGGACCGCTTCCCGCACGTCGTCCGCGAGGCGGGTGCCGTCGGTCCGGCGCGAGCCGCGCGCGACGCGGACCTCGAGCACCTCGACGCCCCGGGGGCGTCCCGCGAGCGCCTCGCGCAGCCCCTCGACGTCGGCCACCAGCCGGTGCCGCACGCCGTAGCCCGCGCACAGCGCCGCGAGGTCGGCCCCGTGCGGGGTCGCGAAGACCCGCTCGAACGTGGGGCTCGTCGAGGGTTCCTGCTCGGCGAGCGCCCCGTACTCGAGGGTCGCGAAGATCGAGCCGCCGTCGTCGTTGACGACGACGACCTGGAGGTCCACGGACGGCTCGAGGGGCCCGCGCAGGAGCCCGCCCGCGTCGTGCAGGAAGGTGAGGTCACCGACGAGCGCGCGCGTGCGGCGCCCGGCGCGCGCAGCGACGTGGGCGACGCCGGTCGCGGTCGAGACCGTCCCGTCGATGCCCGCGAGGCCGCGGTTGGCCAGCACGAGCGGTGCGACGTCCCAGTCGGCGACCAGGTCAAGGTCGCGCACGGGGTTGCTCGAGCCGACCACGAGCACGTCACCCGGCCCGCTCGCGTCGGCGACGGCCGCCGCCACGGCGAGCGCCGTCGTCGGGCCGGGTGCCGAGGCGTGGGCGGCGACGACCTTGCGCGCCGCCTCCCCCGCTCCCCGCCACGCGTCGAGCCAGGCCCGGTCCCCCGTCGGCTCGGTCCACCACCCGGCCGGGACGCCGGGCAGGACGGCGCTCGCCGACCGGGCCGCGTCGGGCCAGGGTGCCGCGCCGGGCGCGACGACGAGCACCTCGACGTTCTCTCGCCCGAGGAGCTGCTGGACGGGGCGCGAGAGCGTCGGGCGGCCCATGACCACGACGCGCTCGACGCGGCCGCCGAGGGCTCCCAGGACGATCCGGTGCGCAGCGACCGCGTGCGTCCCGGCCGCGGCTCCTGACGAGGCCTCGGCGAGCAGGGGCCAGCCGCGTGCCTCGGCGATGCGCCGCGCGTCGTCCCCCGCCCCGTCGCCGGCGACGAGCACGGTCGCGGGGCCGGGATCGAGCGGGTACGGCCCGACGTCGTCGGTCACCGCCTCCACGACGGTCCGGCGTGCGTCGGCGCGCGTCTCGCCCGATGCCTCGCCCGGCCCTGCGGACAGCAGGCCCGCGAGCGCCGCCGAGGGGGCGAGGGGCTCACGGAACGCGACGTTCAGGTGGACCGGGCCGGGGTACCGGGACCGTGTCCCGCGCGCGGCTGCGAGCGCCCGCACCAGGACCGCGCGGAGGTCGCGGGTCTCGCCCGGGCGGCCGTCGGGAGCCGGGACGTCGACGGCGTGGCGCACTGCTCCCCCGTAGAGGCCGACCTGGTCCGTCGTCTGGTTGGCGCCCGTGCCGCGCAGCTCGTGCGGACGGTCGGCGGTGACCAGGACGAGCGGCACCCCGGTGTGGTGGGCCTCGAGCACCGCGGGGTGCAGGTTGGCGGCCGCCGTGCCCGAGGTCGTGACCACGGCCACCGGACGCAGGTCCCGGCCCTCGGTGATCGCAGACCCGCGCGAGAGGCCGAGCGCGAGGAAGGCCGCGGTGCGCTCGTCGATCCGCACGTGCAGGGTCAGCCGGCCGGCCGCGTCGGCCGCGGCGAGCGCGTACGCGAGCGCCGCGCTGCGCGACCCGGGCGACAGCACGACGTCCGTCACCCCGTCGGCGACCAGGCTCTCCACGATCTCCCGGGCCGCGACCAGGGCGGGCGGGAGGACGGGCTGGTCGCCGGTCATGCTGCCGCTCCGTCGAGGAGGGCGCCGACGCGCTCGTACCGGGCGGTCCAGCGCGCACCGGTGGCCGGGTCCGCGACGGCACGCGCGAGCGCCCGGGCCGAGGGCTCGGGGCGGCGCACCGTGATCTCACCGCCCACGGGCAGGAGCGGCTCGTCGACCACGTCGTGAGCCAGGAGCTGGGACGTCGCGAGGCCGCACGCGTACGGCAGGTCCGGCAGGGCGGCCGCGAGCGCCAGGCCCGCCGCGAGGCCCACCGAGCTCTCGAGGGCCGAGGACACCACGACGGGGAGCCCGACCTGCTCGGCGAGGTCGAGGCAGGCCCTGACACCTCCGAGCGGCTGGACCTTGAGGACCACGACGTCCGCGGCGTCGGCGCGCAGGACCTCGAACGGGTCCTCTGCGCGGCGGATCGACTCGTCGGCCGCGACCGGGACGGACACCGCGCGCCGAACGGCCGCGAGCTCGGGGACGCTCGCGCAGGGCTGCTCGACGTACTCGAGGCCACCGGCCGCACGGTCGAGCAGCGGGATCCGGTGCAGGGCCTCGTCGAGCGACCAGGCACCGTTGGCGTCGACGCGGATGCGCCCGCCCGGCCCGAGCGCGTCCCGGACGGCCTCGAGGCGCGCGATCTCCTGGTCGACGGGCTCGACCCGCCCGTCGGGCCCGCGCTGGGCGACCTTGACCTTGGCGGTCCGGCAGCCGTCGGAGGCCAGGACGATGCCGTGCGCGCGCTGCGGGTCCGTCGCCGGGACCGTGACGTTGACGGGCACGCTCGAACGCACGGGCGCGGGCCACCCGAGGTGCGCGGCCTCCCGGGCCGCGCGCAACCACGCGGCCGACTCGGCGTCGTCGTACTCCCAGAAGGGCGAGAACTCGGCCCACCCGGCCTCTCCGTGCACGAGCAGCCCGTCCCGGACGTCCAGGCCCCGGAAACGGGTGCGCAGGGGCGTGGACCAGGCGACGAGCGGCGGGACGGGAGGTGTGGGGGGCACGGTCACAGGTTATCTCCGGACGCCGGGCCGGGCGGTCCGGCGCTGGTCCGGGCCCCGGCCCGCCCCGGACGTCGGGGCTCGACGACCCGCGGCCCGCGCGCCGCGGACGGCTCAGGCGCCCCCGAGCAGCTCGGTCACGCAGTCCACCGCGAGGTCGCGCACGGCGCGCCCCTCGCACAGCGCGGTCACCGCGGCGCCGTCGACCACGGCGATCAGCAGGACTGCGGAGAACCGCGCACCGAGCTGGTCGAGCAGCGCGTCGATCACGACGTCGAGCTCCCCCCGACCTTGCGCGAACGCGGCGGCCAGGACGGGGCTGCGGCCCGCGCTCACGACGTGCTCGTAGAAGCCGAGGAGCTCGCCGTGGTCCCCCGGGGGCAGGACCGCATCGACGAGCAGCAGGGCGCGCGAGCGCGTGCTCAGGGTCTCGACGCCGCCCTCCGCGACCAGCTCGGTCACCGAGTGACCGATCGCCTGGGCGCGCTCGGCCCAGCCGCGGACGATCTGCTCGCCCGCCGCACCCAGCAGGTCGTCGAGCCCCGTGAAGTAGTAGGTCGTCGCGGCGAGCGGGACGTCGGCCTGGGCGGCGACCGAACGGTGCGTCACGGCCCCGGGGCCGTCGCGGAGGATGAGCTCGGCCGCGGCCGTCACGATGCGGTCGCGTCGCTGGGTGCCGCGGGCCTGCCTGCGGGGGACGTGCTTGTCGGTCTCTGGAGCCATCAGTGACTTCCTCCGGACAGGTTGAGGCCGTCGGTCCCGCGCACTGCGGGGACCAACGGCAGGATCTTGAGCACAGACGTGGCCTCACCGAAGTACACGATCGAGAGCGTCGCCGTCAAGATCTCGCCGATCCCACCCTCACACCGTAGGCCACACCGACGGTGGACGGCGCCCGGGCGGCTAGGGTGGCCGTCGTGAGCAGCATCCCCGCACAGGTGTCCGAGACGTTCGATCCCCAGTCCTGGCGCACGGTCGCCGGGTTCGAGGGACTCACCGACATCACCTACCACCGTGGCGTCGAGCGCGGCCTGGTCGACGGTGAGCCCCGCGAGCGCGACCTCCCGGTCGTCCGCGTCGCGTTCGACCGGCCCGAGGTCCGCAACGCGTTCCGTCCCCACACGGTCGACGAGCTCTACCGGGTGCTCGACCACGCGCGCATGACCTCCGACGTCGGGACGGTCCTCCTCACGGGCAACGGTCCGTCGGCCAAGGACGGCGGCTGGGCGTTCTGCTCGGGCGGCGACCAGCGCATCCGGGGACGCGACGGCTACCGGTACACGACGAGCGAGGACGCCCAGACGGCCGACGCGATCGACCCCGCCAAGGCCGGGCGGCTCCACATCCTCGAGGTCCAGCGCCTCATCCGGACCATGCCCAAGGTCGTCATCGCCGTGGTCAACGGGTGGGCCGCCGGCGGCGGGCACTCGCTGCACGTGGTCGCGGACCTGTCGATCGCGAGCCGCGAGCACGCGCGCTTCAAGCAGACCGACGCCAACGTGGGCTCGTTCGACGCCGGCTACGGCTCGGCGCTCTTCGCCCGGCAGGTGGGGCAGAAGCGAGCCCGCGAGGTCTTCTTCCTCGCCCGTGAGTACTCGGCCCAGGACGCCTACGAGTGGGGCGCCGTGAACGAGGTCGCGGACCACGCCGACCTCGAGAGGCTCGCGCTCGAGCACGCGCGGATCATCGCGACCAAGTCGCCCCAGGCGATCCGCATGCTCAAGTTCGCGTTCAACCTGGCCGACGACGGGCTGGCGGGCCAGCAGGTCTTCGCCGGCGAGGCCACGCGGCTGGCGTACATGACCGACGAGGCCGTCGAGGGACGCGACGCGTTCCTCGAGCGCCGCGACCCGCAGTGGGACGCCTTCCCGTACTACTTCTGAAGGGCATCGGTGTTCCCGACGGGCGCAGGCGTTCCGACGGGCACCGGTGCCGACGCGGCGCCGCGAGCGCCGCGTCAGCCCGTGATGAAGCCGCTGAGCAGCCCGACGATCCCGCGGCCGGCGAACGCCGCGGTGACGGCCAGGCCGAACAGCAGCACGATCGACGCGACGACGGGGCCGATCGACCCGGCCGGCCGGGCGCCGTCCTCGTCGTCGTCCTCCTCGGCGCGCAGGACGGGCCGGACGGGGGTGATCGAGGGCGGGAACGGCGTGACCGTGGACGTGGGCTCGAACGGGCTCTGGGTGGGGTTGATCGTTGCCATGCCCCTACGTTCCCGCGGGCACAGGTGGCGGCACATCGGTCCAGCGGCTCGACCTGCGCGCCCACCGGTCCACCTCAGGGGTGAGCGGGTCCTCCTCCTCGGGGAGGACGTGCCTCGCGCAGACCTTGCCGCCCCCTCCGGAACATTGCTCCGACCTGCGGCGTTGCTCAGGGCATGACCTCTCGCACCGACGCCACGGTCGTCGCGCACCAGACCGTCCAGGAGCCGGCCCCGAGCCCGGCCCCCGCTCCCCCCGCGACCAGGATCGTGGTGGTGCACGGCCTGGGCGCCACCGCCGCCAGCCACTGGTTCGGTGCGCTCCAGGACCGGTACGCGCCGCGCGGGATCGAGGTCCTGGTCCCGGACCTGCCGGACTCGCAGGCCCCGGACCTCGACACCTGGCTCTCGACGCTCGCCGCGGTGGTCGGGGCGATCGACGAGCGGACCGTCCTGGTGGGTCACAGCCTCGGCTGCGTCAGCATCCTCCAGCACCTCGCCGCCCGTGACGACGACTGGCGGCTCGGCGGTCTCGCGCTCGTGGCCGGCTTCGTGGAGCAGGTCCCCGGCATCCCCGAGGTCGACCACTTCGTCGCGCACGACACCGACCCGGCGGGGATCGCCGCACGCACGGCACGTCGCCTCGTCGTCACGGCCGACGACGACCCGGTGGTCCCCCGGCGGCTGACCGAGGACCTCGCCCGGGTCCTCGACGCCGACCTGACCGTGGTCGACGGCGCAGGGCACTTCCTCGCACGAGGGGGCTTCGACCGGCTCGAGGTGCTCGAGTCGGTGCTCGACGGGTGGACGCTCACGGACCCGCCGACCGTCCGGCCCCGGATCAGCTGACCGTCCAGCTCCCGCCCTTGCGCGGGACGAGCTCGACCCACGTGACGCCCTGCTCGAGCAGGACGGGCTCGCCGTCGGGCCCCGTGAGGACGAGCGGCTCGTCGACCGACTCCTGCGACCACGTCACGGCCACGTGCTTCCCACCGCTGGCCACGAGCCCGTCCCCGGAGCCCACGAGCAGCGTCTCCGGCACGGGCGTCCCCGCCGGGTCCTTGAACTGCGTGTCGCGGACCTCGACGCTCAGCACCACGACGTTCTGCGCCGAGAGCCTCGTGCCGTCGGACGACACGGCCGGCGTGGTCCCCTCGTTGCGGAGGAAGGCCGCCTGCTCGGCGTCCCAGATCCACTGCGCCCGGCTCGCGAACGTCAGCTTCACGTCGAGCAGGCTCAGGGGTGCGCCCGTCGTGGTCGCGGTGCCCTGGCCCGGGATCCGGACGTGGCGGAGCTGGGTCGGCGGCGCCGTGCGGTCGTCGTCGGCCTGGGCCCAGAAGTCGGCCGGCGTCCCGTAGAGGTTGTGCGGGGCGCGCTTGCCCTTCTTGAGGAAGAAGCCGTCGTCGCCCTCGTCGTGGACCACCGTCTGGATGCCGGCCGCGCGGACCGCCTCGACGAACGGGGGCTGCCCACCGCTGAAGGCGAGCACACCGTGCGTCGGCCCGACGATGGCGGGGTCCATCGGACGCACCGAGCGGACGGGACCGACGGTCTCCGGCGACTGCGAGTGGTAGACCGCGACGAACCGCGTGATGCCGCCCTCGACGACCTCCTCCCACACCATGTCGGCCTGCTCGAGACCCGTCTGGGGGCGTGCCTGCGGCAGGTTCTCGATCTTGACCGCGAGCGCCGGGCGGTCGTCGACCTCGTCGACCGGGACACCGGTGAGCGGCCAGGCGAGCGGGATCGCGGGGTCCGGGGGGCCTGCCTTGTCCGACTCGACGGTCGCCGGGACCGTGCTCGTCGGGACGTCCGCCGGCCCCCCGCTGCATGCCGCGAGCACGAGCGCGACCGCGACCAGCCCCCCGACGCGCCAGAGGTCTCGCCCGAGGTGTCCTGGCGTCGCTGCCGTCACGTCTCCCTGCCCTTCGCCCTGCTGCGGTCCACGGTTCCCCGTCACCATACGACCCGATCTACGCTGGACGGATGTCACGCGCCGATGGTCCCTCCGACGCCCTCGCACTGCGTGCGGCGGTCGCCGACGCCCTCGCCGGCCGCGGCCCCGCGGTCGCCCCGGCTCCGCTCGCCTTCTCCGGGCCGCTGCCCGAGGGCACCGCCCTGGTGCTGCAGACCTCGGGTTCGACGGGCCTGCCTCGCGAGGTCGCACTGAGCGCGAGCGCGCTCGTCGCCTCGGCACGGGCCACGCACGAACGTCTCGGCGGGGACGCGCAGTGGCTGCTCGCGCTGCCGCCGTCGCACGTCGCGGGGCTCCAGGTGATCCTGCGCTCGGTCGTCGCCGGGACCCGTCTCGTGACCGCGGACCTCGACGCCCCGTTCTCGCCCGCGGGCTTCGCCGCGGACGCCGCGCGCATGGACGGCGACCGCCGCTACGTCTCGCTCGTCCCGACGCAGCTCCACCGCCTCGTGCACGCCCAGGGCACCGCGGACGGCGAGGCCGCGCTCGCCGCGCTGCGCTCGTTCGACGCGATCCTGCTCGGCGGGGCCGCGGCCCCGCCCGCGCTGCTGGCCGCGGCGCGCGCGGCAGGGGCCAGGGTCGTGACGACCTACGGGATGACGGAGACGTGCGGAGGCTGCGTGTACGACGGCGTCCCGCTCGCGGGCGTGCGGGTGCGGGTCGTCGAGCGCTCGTCCGGACATGTCCTGCCCCCGGGGGACGCGGGGGTCGTCGAGATCGGCGGACCCGTCCTCGCGACGGGATACCTCGGCGACGAGGCGCTCACGGCCGAGGTGTTCCGGCACGACCCGGACGGCTCGCGCTGGCTGCGCACCAACGACCTGGGCTCGCTCTCCCCGGACGGCACGCTGACGGTCCACGGACGGGCCGACGACGTCGTGGTCACGGGAGGGGTCAACGTCGCCCCGGCCGCGGTCGAGGCCGTGCTGGCCGACGCGCTCACGGGCGAGGACGGCATCGGCGAGGTGTGCGTCGTCGGCGTCCCCGACCCCGAGTGGGGGCAGGCCGTGGTCGCGGTCGTGACCCGCGGCGGCGCCCTCACCAGGGCCGTCGCCCCCGAGGGCGAGCCCGACGCCGGGCTGCTGTCCCGTGCCCGGCACGCGGTCGCGACTACGCTGGGACCGCCCGCCGCACCGCGGTACCTGCTCGTCGTGGACGACCTGCCGCGACGAGGACCGGGCAAGATCGACCGGGCGGCCGTGACCGCGCTCGCCGCCCGCACCGCACCTCGCACCACCCACTGATCGGAGCACCATGGCCACCTCTGCCGAATGGGTCGCTGGCGCGCGCCTGCGCACCCTCCCCGCGGCAGCCGCACCCGTCCTCGTCGGCTCGGGAGCCGCGGCGCAGATCGACGCGTTCGCGTTCTGGCCCGCGCTGCTCGCGCTCGGGGTCGCGCTCGCGCTGCAGGTCGGCGTGAACTACGCCAACGACTACTCGGACGGCGTGCGTGGCACCGACGTCGACCGCGTGGGCCCCATGCGGCTGACCGCGTCGGGGGCCGCGCTCGCCTCGCAGGTCCGCAACGCGGCCTTCGCGTGCTTCGGGGTCGCCGCGGTCCTCGGGCTCGGGCTCGTGGCGCTCACGGGGCACTGGTGGCTCCTGGCCGTGGGGGCGCTCGCGATCGTCGCGGCCTGGTTCTACACGGGCGGCAAGAACCCGTACGGCTACCGCGGCCTCGGCGAGGTCGGGGTCTTCGTGTTCTTCGGGCTCGTCGCGGTCCTCGGCACCACGTACACGCAGGCGGGTCGCATCACCTGGGTCGCGGGCGTGGGAGCCGTGGCCGTGGGCCTGCTCGCGTGCGCGCTGCTCATGATCAACAACGTGCGGGACATCCCCACCGACGTGCTCGCAGGCAAGCGGACCGTGGCCGTGCGCCTCGGGGACTTCCGGGCCAGACGGGCCTACGTCGCGATGATCTGGGTGCCGATCCTGCTGGCCGTGGTGTGCGCGTTCGCCGCCCCGTGGTCCCTGCTGGTGCTGCTCCTGCTGCTGCCGGCGGTGCTGCTGACGCTCCCGGTGCTCGCCGGGGCGCGCGGGCCCCTGCTGGTCCCCGTCCTCGCCGGGACGGGCATGTTCGAGCTCGGGTACGGCGTGCTGCTGGGGCTGGGGCTCGCGCTCTAGCCGTCGGTGCGGCGCACGGGCGGCTCGTCGGCGGAGGCCGCGTCGACCGCGGCGTCCTCGAACGCGGCGTCGTCCTCGACCGCCCGCGAGAACTGCTCACCCGTCGCCCGGCGGTGCGCAGCGCGGTCCGCGAGGTACTGCGCCGCGCGCTCGCGCGGGCCCCGCAGCGTCAGGTAGGAGACCAGCAGGGCGAGCACGGCCGCGATGACGGCGCACACGACCCAGTGGCCGAGGTCGAGGGCGTAGAGCACGGCGAAGAGCACCCCGAAGATCGCGAGGCGCAGGACGGAATAGATGACCATGGGCACTCCTCCAGGGTAGGCGCCCCGCAGACCTGGGGGCGACACGCCCCGGTATGTACGAGCACCGCCCCGGCCCCCGCCCCCAGAAGGTCGCAGGCTGGACACGTCCTGACCCGAGACGCATAGGCTGGGGGCATGTCCCGCGTCCTGCTGACCCTGCTCGCCGTAGGCCTCGCGGTCTACGCCCTCTCCGACTGCGCCACGAGCGACGAGAACGACCGGAGCGGGATCCCCAAGGGACTGTGGATCGTGATGATCATCTTCCTGCCGTTCGTCGGGCCGCTCGCATGGATCCTGGTGTCCCGCACGCAGCGCTCGCGTCACGCCGCAGCGGGCGGGGCCGGCACGCCCCGCCGCCCGTCGGGCGGAGGAGGGCGGCGTCGCAGCAGCGGACCGATCGCCCCCGACGACGACCCGGACTTCCTCTGGAAGCTCGAGCAGCAGCGACGTCGTGAGGCGCGCGACGAGGGTTCCACGCCCGGTTCGGGGACCGCATCAGGGGCGGCTCCCGGTCACACCCCGGGGACCCCGGACCACCAGGACGAGCGCGAGCAGGGGCCGCGGTCCCCGGGCAAGGGCTCGAAGGGCGAGACGGACAGCGCTCCGGACGCTCCGTCGTCGGGCAACAACGACCCGTCCTAGCGAGCCCGGGCCCGCACCGGGCTCGTCACCAGGAGGCCCGTCGGGCCCGCCTCAGCAGGTCTCCTTCGCATCGGCCGAGGTGATCGCCTCGCCCGGCAGACGGTCGGCGAGCGGGTCGACGGGGGCCACGGTCTCGGTGTCGGTCGGCGCACCCGTCGTCGTGTCGCCGGGCGGGATCGTGGCAGTGTCCGGGGTGGCCGGCGTCGTCGGCGTCCCGGTGGCCTCGTCCTCGACCACGGGCTGGTCGGCCGCCAGGCGCGCCCACACGTCCTGGGCCTCGTCCGCCAGCACGACACGGGCGGGGTTCGACGGCATGGGCCCCGACGGGATCGTCAGGAACGTGACCGCCTCCGGGCGCACCGAGCGCAACGAGAACGCGAGCCCCTTGAGGTCGACGCCACCGCTGATCGACAGCGAGCTCGTCGCGGCGTCCAGGAAGCGGATCAGGCTCGGGAGGTCCGTGAGGATGTTCTTGCTCAGCACGGACTGCGTGAGCGCGGCGAGCAACGCCTGCTGGCGCCCCATCCGGTAGGTGTCCGAACCGTCGCTCAGCCCGTGCCGGGCACGGGCGAGCGCGAGGGCCTCGGTGCCCGACAACACATGGTTGCCCGCCGTGAGGTGCAGGTTCGCGTCCTCGTCGTCCATGTCCTCGGGGATGCACATGGGGACGCCGTCGAGCGCGTCGACCATGGTCTGGAACCCCGCGAAGTCGACGACCATGAACCCGTCGGTGCGCACCCCGCTGATCTGCTCGACCGTCATCTGCGTGCAGGTGGCTGCCGACGCGAGGTCCTGCCCCGCGTCCCAGCCTCGCGAGAACGCCGAGTTGAACATCGCGCTCGACGACGCCTTGGTCGTCCCGCCTCCCGTGACCGTGCACTCGGGAACCGGGATCATCAGGTCGCGCGGGATCGAGACGAGCTCGACGCGCGTCCGGTCGGCCGAGATGTGCAGCAGCATGGTCGTGTCCGAGCGCATGCCGTCCTCGGCACCACCGATCGCCTCGTTCACCCCGGACCGGTCGTCCGAGCCGATGAGGACGAGGTTCACAGGGAGCCCCGCGAGGGGGTCCGCGGGGTCCGGGGTCGCGGCGGCCGGCCGTGACGCCTCAGGGGCGACGAGGGCCTGGTTGTCCACCTGGTCGACGTTCGACAGCGACTTCACGACGAGCGCCGCGGCGCCCGACACGCCGAGGGCGAGCACTGCTGTCATCACGAGCCCGACGACCCGCACCACCCTCCGGTCACGTCGAGCTCTCGCATGGCGCACGGTCGCGACCGCCTCGTGGTGCGGGGCCGGGCGCGCCTCGCCGCCCGGGCCTCCGCCGTCCGTGCTGCGCGCCCGGGCGCCCGACGGCACGTGCGCCTTGCGCCTGCTGGGTTCTTCGGTCACGAGCACCGACACTAGCGACGCTACCTGTGGGGGTGCCGGGCGGGGCACGTGAGCCGTGTCGAGATCCCGTGAAGAGTACGACGAGGGCCGCCCCGCACCGCGGGACGGCCCTCGCCCTCGCCCCGGGATCCGGGGCCGGCCGACTACTCCTGGGTCGTGATGCCCGAGTACGAGTGCTTGCCGTTGAAGATCAGGTTGACGCCCGTGAAGTTGAACAGCACGCACGCGTAGCCCACGATCACGAAGTAGGCCGCGCGCCGACCGGACCAGCCGCGCGTGGTGCGGGCGTGCAGGTAGGCCGCGTAGACGACCCACACGACGAAGCTCCAGACCTCCTTGGGGTCCCAGCCCCAGTAGCGCCCCCAGGCGTGCTCGGCCCAGATCGCACCACCGATGATCGTGAAGGTCCACAGCACGAACGCGACGGCGTTGAGGCGGAAGCTCAGTGCCTCGAGCTGTGCGGGCCTGGGGGTCGTGTCGAGCCAGCGCCAGGCCGGGTGCCCCAGGAAACCGTTGCCGTTCTCGCGCGAGTCGCGCAGGAGCTGGATCACGGACATGACGAACGCGACCGTGAAGATGCCCGTGGCGATGATCGCGACGCCCACGTGGATCACGAGCCAGTAGGACTGCAGCGCGGGCTGGACGCCCGTGGCGTCGAGGAAGAACGAGTTCTGGGCCACGACGAGGAACAGCACGGCGAGTCCCGTGACGAACGCGCCGATGAAGCGCACGTCCCGCTTGAGGCTCACCCCGAGGAACACCGCCATCGCGACGAACGCACCGACGAGGGTGAACTCGTACATGTTGGCCCAGGGTGCACGGCCCGCGGCGATACCGCGGGTCACGATCGCCCCGAGCAGCAGGATGGTGCCCAGCCATCCGGTCGAGATGCCGATGCCCGCGGCCTTGCGCGAGACGGGCTTGGCGGGGGTCGCGACCGCGACCGCGACCGGGGCGTCGGCATCCCCCTTGGCGGCCACCGGTTCGGCGACCGGCTCCTTGGCCCCCAGCCTGGACAGGTCGATCGCGAAGGCGACGAACGCGACCGTGAGCGCGGTCGCCGCCGCCCACACCAGGTCGGAGCTCAGCTCGGCAACGGTCATCGGTCAGCCTTTCGTGGTCGGTCGGCGCGAGCCGGCCCGGTGGGACGGGAAGCGGACGCGCGAGGCGTCCTGGTGGGACGTTCGGGTGGGGCAGGCAGGTCGGTGGCCTGCTCGGTCCCGGGGAGCGACTCGACCACGCGGTCGACCTCTCCCTGCAGTCCAGCGTCGTCGCCGCGGGCGAGTCCCGCCAGGGTGACGACGGTACGCGGCGCGGACGCCTCGCCGTCGGGCCCTTCCTCGCTCCACGCACGCAGCCACACGCGGCGGCGCGGGGTGAAGAGCGAGACGGCCAGGCCGCCGAGCGCGCCGAGCGCGAACACGAGGATCCAGACGAGCGCCGGGTCGTGCCGCATGTCGAGCGCCACGTAGCGTGCGACGGGCCCGTCGGCGAACGTGAGGGTGCCCAGACCGTCCGGCAGATCGACCGTCTCGCCCGGGGCGACGAGGAGCTGGACGCGGTCCCCCGCCTCGTCGACCGACGCCGTGAGCGTGTCGGTGTTGAGCCGGTAGACGTTCTGCGGCAGCCCGTCGTCGAGGCCCAGGTCTCCCCGGTAGACCTCGAGGACGAGCAGCGGGTTGGCCGGCTGCGGGAAGATCGAGCGCGCCCCGTCCTCGGTCACCTCTGCGGTGGGCAGGAAGTAGCCGACGAGGCCGATCTGATCGAGGCCGGGCGACGTGTCCGGCACCTTCACGACCCCGCGCGAGGTGTACATGGTGTCCTCGGGCAGGAACGGGACGCGGCCTGCGAATGCGACCTGTCCCTCGGCGTCGTGGACGGTGATCTCGGGGGCGTAGCCGTTGCCCTGAAGGTAGATCTTGGCCCCGCCGGCGACGATCGGGTGGTTGACCTTGATCTGCTCCTCCTGCGAGGAACCGTCGGGGTTGCGCACCGTGACGTTGGCCGTGAAGTCGCGCGACTGCGCGAACGCGACCTGGTCCATCGCGAACTCGGCGTCGAACGAGTCGAGCGTCATCGAGAACGGGACGAGCGAGCTCGGGCTGAACAGCGAGCCGCTCTCGAACGTGTCGTAGTCGACGACCGCGTTCGCGAAACCGCGCCCCTCGGTGATGATCGCCTGCCCGCGGAAGTGCAGGAGCTGTCCGGTGGCGACCGAGACGAGCAGGCCCAGGAGCGAGAGGTGGAACACCAGGTTGCCGGTCTCTCGCAGGTAACCGCGCTCGGCGGCGACGGTCCGTCGCTCGGGCAGGCCGCGGGCCACGTCGGCGGGTTCGGTCGAGACGTCCACGCGGAACGTGGGCAACCAGCGGAACCGGCCACGCAGGTGCGCTGCGGCCGCTTCGACGACCTCGTCGGGCGTCGCGGTGCTCGTGGTCTCGGCCTTGGCCGGGAAGCGGTCGAAGCGGCGCGGGGTGCGAGGCGGGCGGTTGCGCACGGCCTGCAGGTGCGCCTTGGTGCGCGGGAGGATGCAGCCCACGAGCGAGACGAACAGCAGGATGTAGATCGCGGAGAACCACACCGACGCGTACACGTCGAAGAAACCCAGCCGGTCGAGCCACTCGCCCGTGCGCGGGTTGTCCTGGAGGTAGGTCAGGACCGCGGCCGGGTCCTGCGGGCGCTGCGGCAGCACCGAGCCCGGGACGGCCGCGACCGCGAGCAGCATGAGGAGCATGAGCGCGACGCGCATGCTCGTGACCTGGCGCCAGGTCCACCGCAGGGTGCCCTTGAGCCCGAGCGAGGGCAGCTGCGGAGCGCCGGCCTCCCCCGCGCTCGGGGTGCTGGGCGAGTCCGGGGTCGCGGTGCCGGGTCCGGTCGCGCGCGGGGCGCGCTCCGAGCTGCCCGACGGCGTCGCTCGCGTCTCGGCGGGCGCCTCGCCCTCGGCGGTGCGAGCCTCGGGCTCGGGGTGGCTGAACGCGTCGTCGATGCCCTCGGGGCGGTAGAGGTCCTTGTCGCTCATCAGATCACCGTCTCGAAGCCCGTGATGAGCCCGCCGAGGCGTGAGGTCCAGGTGCCCCAGACCCCGGTCACGAGCGCCAGCCCGATGAGGATGAGCATGCCGCCCCCGATGCGCATGATCGCGAGACGGTGGCGACGCAGGAAGGCCACGGCCTTCTTGGACCGCTCGAGACCGATCCCGATGAGCAGGAACGGGATGCCGAGGCCCAGGCTGTAGGCGATGCCCAGGATCGCCCCGCGACCCGCGGTGGCCTCGTCGAGGGAGAGCGCCATGACGGCCGTGAGCGTCGGGCCGATGCACGGCGCCCAGCCCAGGCCGAACACGATGCCCAGGAGCGGTGCACCCCAGATTCCCGCGGTGGGGCTCAGGTGCAGGCGACGATCCCGCTGGAGGAAGGGCATCGCGCCCATGAACGCGAAGCCCATGAGGATCACGAAGACCCCGATGACCCGCGTGATGACGTCCTCCCACTGCTTGACGTGCACGCCGACGGCCCCGGCGGCGACCATGAGCAGGACGAAGACGAGCGTGAAGCCCGCCACGAAGAGCCCCACGCCGGTCGCGACGCGCCACCGGCCGGGGGCGCGCACCGTCCGGACGGCCGTACCGCCACCGGTGCTGCTGCCCCCCTGCCGGGACGTGGCCCCCGCGTTGGCCGCCGCGAGACCGCTCACGTACCCGACGTAGCCGGGGACGAGGGGCAGCACGCAGGGGGACGCGAAGGACACGAGCCCCGCGAGGAGCGCGACGGGCACCGCCAGCAGCATGGAACCGCTGAACGCCGTGATGGCGAACGTGGAGCCGACGTCACCGGCGAAGGAGAGAGGGGTCACGGTCAGGCGTCCTCTGCGAGGACGTCGTCGACGAGCCCGGTGAGGGTCGAGCCCTCGGCCCGACCGATGATGCGTGCGGCGACGCGGCCCTCGCGGTCGAGGACGACCGTCGTGGGCACCGCCTGGATGGGCACCGAGCCCTCGAGCGTCGCGATCGCCTCGCCGCGCGTGTCCTCGATCGAGGGGTAGGGCACCTCGAACGTCCGCTCGAACGCGAGCGCGGCGCCCGCGTCGTCGGTGCTGTTGATCCCGAGCAGGCGCACCCCCTCGTCGGCGCGGTCGGTCGCGAGCGCGACCAGGTCCGGCGCCTCGGCCCGGCACGGCGCGCACGAGGCGTACCAGGTGTTGAGCACGACGACGTCGCCGACCCAGGCGCTCGTGTCGATCGCGTTGCCCTCGAAGTCCGTACCGGTCAGGACGACGGGGTCGTCACGGTCCGACACGTCCCACGTCTTGACCGAGCCGTCGCCCGAGACGAAGCCCTGACCCACGACGTCGTCGGGGCTCGTGGCCCCCGACTCCTGGGCGCAGCCGGTGAGGACCAGACCGAGCGAGACGATGGCGACGGGGACGAGAGCAGGACGACCGGCGGCACGACGCCCGGGTGCGGGCGCGCGACCGTGCCGGGCACGGAAGGGGTGGATCATGGCAGCACTGTCTCCCACCTGCCTGGGCACAACCTGAGAAACCCCTGGTGGGTCACGCTCCGGAGACCTTCGCGGCCCCCGGCAGCAGGTCGGCGACCGGCTCGGTGTAGTGGATCCCGACGAGGCGGTCCCCGTCGAAGCGCAGGGACGTGAGGGACGCGAGCGAGCACTGGCGGTTGCGGGGGTCGTGCCACAGGCGCTTGCCCTCGAACGCCAGGCGCGAGATCCAGATGGGGAGCTGGTGGCTCACGAGCACGACCTCGCGGCCCTCGGCCTGCTCGCGCGCGTCGTGGACCGCGGCGTGCATGCGCGCGACCTGCTCCTTGTAGGGCTCGCCCCACGACGGGCGCAGCGGGTTCCACAGGTAGGGCCAGTGCCCGGGGTGGCGCAGCGAGCCGTCGCCCACACCGAACTTCATGCCCTCGAAGTGGTTGCCCGCCTCGATGAGCCGCTCGTCGGTGCCGAGCGGCAGACCGAAGGCCTCGGCGACGGGCGTCGCGGTCTCCTGCGCGCGCTGGAGCGGGGACGCGATGACCAGGGCGACGTCGAAGGGCTCGTGCGCGCCGTCGTCGGGCAGCGCGGGCGCGCCCTCCGCGGGCTTGCCCGACAGGTGCCCCGCGACGCGGCGCGCCATGGTGTGCCCGAGCTCCGAGAGGTGGTAGCCGGGGATTCGCCCGTAGAGGATGCCGTCCGGGTTGAAGACTTCACCGTGACGCATGAGGTGGACCGTGGTTGCAACCATGCCGACCAGTCTCCCAAAGATCTGGCCCGCGCGGTGCACGTGCCCGGGGTGCTCCGGACCACACCTCGCGACGCGCGAGTCTCCAGGCGCTGCCTACTGCTCGCGCGGCTCCACGACCCGGCACGCCTCGGCGATGGCGTCCATGGCCTCGCCGAGGTTGCGGAGCTGTGCCGGGGTCAGGACGTCCACCAGGTAGCGACGGACGGCGGTCACGTGACCCGGGGCCGACGCCTCGAGCTCGGCGTAGCCCGCCTCGGTCATGACGCAGTTCACACCTCGGCCGTCGCCCACGCTCGCGGCGCGGCGCACGAGCCCGCGCTGCTCCATGCGGTGGACCGTGTGCGTGACCCGGCTGCGGGAGCGGGCGAGACCGTCGGCCAGCGCCGACATGCGCATGGTGTGGTCGACGGCCTCGGACAGCCGGACCAGGAGCTCGTACTCGCCGAGTGTCAGGCTCGAGCGCTCCTCGTGCTCCTTGCTGAGGGCCTCGACGAACCGCGCCGAGCCGTCGAGGAACGAGCGCCAGTAGCGCTGCTGGTCGTCGTCGAGCCAGGGGGCGTCGTGCACCGTCGTGGCGTGCTGGTCCTGCTGAGCCGTCATCTCTTCCTTCATCCGTCACGCCCCTCCGGGTGGACAACGGCACCATTCTCCCATCGTCGGGGGTGGTGGCCGCTCCGGGGAGAACTCGTGCCCTCCTCGTGGAATAGAGGGCGGTGGGCTTGCGTTGATGCGTTCGTATGAAGTTGAATCTTCAACTAATGGCACGTCGACGGCGCGCCTGACGCAACGCAACACGACCATTCAGGAGACACCCATGGCCACGAACCTCCCCACCGGACTCACCGCGGGCACCTACGCGATCGACCCCTCGCACTCGCAGGCGACCTTCACGGTCCGCCACGCAGGCATCTCCAAGGTCCGCGGCTCGCTCGCGATCGCCGACGGCAACATCACGATCGGCGACGACGTCGAGTCCTCCAACGTGGTCGCGGCGATCGACGCCAAGTCGGTCAACACCGGTGACGCGGGCCGCGACGGCCACCTCCAGTCGGCCGACTTCTGGGACGCCGAGAAGAACCCGACCTGGAACTTCGTCTCGACCGCCGTCGAGGCCGACGACGACGACTTCGTCATCGAGGGTGACCTGACCATCAACGGCGTCACCAAGCCGGTCAAGCTCGAGACCGAGTTCACGGGCACCGCCGTCGACGCCTACGGCAACTCGCGCGCCGGGTTCGAGGCCAAGACCGAGGTCTCCCGCAAGGAGTTCGGCCTGACCTGGAACGTGGCCCTCGAGGCCGGTGGCGTGCTCGTCGGCGACAAGATCAAGATCGCGCTCGACCTCTCGGCGATCAAGCAGGCCTGAGCCTCTCTCCCCCGCCCGGCCCCCGCGTCCTGACGCGGAGACCCGGTACCCGGTGGTCTCGTCGGCGACGACCTCCACCGGGACACC
>NZ_JBHXBO010000007.1:0-44449 GCF_042726775.1 Oerskovia sp. NPDC060287 | reverse complement strand
GTGCTGGGCTGAGGGAGCGGGCAGGGCGATCGCCCTGCCCGCTCCTGACGGCTGGTCGGCGGACGAGCCTCAGCTCGTGCGCACCGCCTGCGGCTCCTCGGACATCTGCTCGCGGTCGACGCGCGCCGCGCGCAGCCTCGACAGGATGACCGCCCCGAACGCGATGCCCGCCGCGACCACCGCGATGCCGATGCGCAGGGTGTGGTTGGCGTCCTCGGGGACGCTCAGGAGCACGACAGCGGGGGCGATGAGCACCGAGACCAGGTTCATGACCTTGAGCAGCGGGTTGATCGCCGGACCGGCCGTGTCCTTGAACGGGTCGCCCACGGTGTCGCCGACGACGGTCGCCTCGTGCGCCGGGGACCCCTTGCCGCCGTACGCGCCGTCCTCGACGATCTTCTTCGCGTTGTCCCACGCGCCCCCGGAGTTCGCCAGGAAGACCGCCATGAGCACGCCCGCGCCGATGGCCCCCGCGAGGAAGCCCGCGAGCGGGCCCACCCCCAGGCCGAAGCCCACCGCGATGGGCGCGAACGCTGCCAGCAGGCCGGGCGTCGCGAGCTCGCGCAACGAGTCGCGCGTGCAGATGTCGACGACCTTGCCGTACTCGGGGCGCTCGTCGTACGTCATGATCCCGGGGTGCTCGCGGAACTGGCGGCGCACCTCGTAGACGATCGCACCGGCCGCGCGGGTCACGGCGTCGATCGCGAGGCCCGAGAACAGGAAGACGGTCGCCGCCCCGAGGATCACGCCGACCAGGGTGATGGGCGAGATGATCGAGTAGTCGAGCATCGAGACCACGAGCCCACCGGCCGGGTTCGTGATGTCCGCGAGCGCCCCGCCCACCGCGTCCGCGTAGGACCCGAACAGCGCGGTCGCCGCGAGGACCGCGGTCGCGATCGCGATGCCCTTGGTGATGGCCTTGGTCGTGTTGCCCACGGCGTCGAGGTCGGTGAGGATCTGCGCGGCCTCCGGGTCGCCGTCGCCCGCCTCGCCCACGGACATCTCGTAGATGCCCTGCGCGTTGTCGGACACCGGACCGAACGTGTCCATCGCGACGATCACGCCCACGGTCGTCAGGAGCCCGCAGCCTGCGAGCGCGATGAGGAACAGCGAGAGCCAGACCGAGCCGCCCGCGATGAGGAAGACGCCGCAGATGGCAGCCGCGATGATGCCCGCGGTGTAGACCGCGGACTCGAACCCGACCCCGATGCCGGACAGGACGACCGTGGCCGCCCCCGTGCGCGAGGTGGCGGCGACGTGGAGGGTGGGCTTCGACGTCGTGCCCGTGAAGTAGCCCGTGACCCACAGGATGATGCCCGCCAGGACCACGCCGATGAGGACCGCGAGCGCCGCGACCACGCGCGGGTCGCTCGTGACGTCGCCCAGGTCCGCGGTGCCCGACAGCTCGGAGAACGACGACGGGAGGTACGCGAACGCCGCGACCCCGGCCAGGACCGCGCCGAGCAGCGCCGAGAGGTAGAACCCGCGGTAGATGGCCCGCAGGCCGTTCTCCTCGCCGCGGATACGCGTGATGAACACGCCCAGCACCGCGACGAACGCGCCGATCGCCGTGACGATCAGCGGGAAGACGAGCCCCTGCTCACCCATCGCGGCCTTGCCCAGGATGAGGGCCGCGACGAGCATGACGGCGTAGGACTCGAACAGGTCGGCGGCCATGCCCGCGCAGTCGCCCACGTTGTCGCCCACGTTGTCCGCGATGGTCGCCGCGTTGCGCGGGTCATCCTCGGGGATCCCCTGCTCGACCTTGCCCACCAGGTCGGCACCGACGTCCGCCGCCTTGGTGAAGATCCCGCCGCCCACGCGCATGAACATCGCGAGCAGAGCAGCCCCGAACCCGAACCCCTCGAGCACAGCCGGCGCGTCCCCTCGGTACAGCAGGACGACCCCTGCCGCACCGAGCAGCCCTAAACCCACGACGGACATCCCCACCACGCCTCCGGTGCGGAAGGCCACGCGGGCCCCCTCGGCACGGCCGCCGGGTCTGGTCGCGGCCGACGCGACGCGCACGTTCGCGCGCACCGCGAGCCACATCCCCAGGTACCCGATGCACGCCGAGAACCCGGCGCCCACGAGGAACGCGACCGAACGCCCTACCTTGATGCCGGCGTCCCCCGGCAGCAGGAACAGGAGACCGAACACGATGACCGCGAACAGGGCGAGCGTGCGGAACTGCCGGTTGAGGTAGGCCGACGCCCCTTCCTGGATCGCTTGCGCGATGTCCTGCATCTTCGCGGTCCCCTCGGGCGCCGCGAGGACCTGACGTCTGAGCACGAAGGCGAAGACCAGCGCGGCGAGCCCGATGGCCCCGATCACCGCGACGATCGTGAGACTGGTGGAGCTGAGCGTGAGCATCCGTCCTCCTTGACGACTGCTGGACCGGGGTCACCGGCTGACCTCCGGCACCCCCGGAGGATGCGCCCGAGTCTAGCCATGTGTGGCGCACGTCACGCGACGTCGTGCAGGTCTTCACGAGAGAGCACCCCAACGATCCGGCGCGGCCGACCGTCATGATCAGTGACACCACCCACCACGGGTGGTCACGCACAGGACGAAGGGGGATCGGTGGCCACCTGGGACGACGAGCTCGCCGCGCTGACAGCACAGCGCGGGCAAGCGCTCACGGGGTACGCCTACCTGCTCTGCGGGAACAGGCGCGATGCGGAGGACGTGGTGCAGGACGCACTCGTCAAGGTGTTCTCACGGCTTCGTGGAAGGGGCCCGACGGCGTCCCGACAGCCCGCGCCGACGTCGCCCTCGGGCGGGACGAGGCTCTTCACGCTCGACGACGCCCCCCGCAGCGAGGCCGAGCGCCCCGTCGCACACCTCGAGGGGTACGTGCGACGGGCGATCCTCACGCTCTACCTCGACGGCTACCGCCGTCGACGGAGCTGGCTCGGGCTGCGGCACCTCGTCGGGCAGCGGGAGTCCGTCCCCGGCCCGGAGGCACCTGCGTCGGCCCGCGCCGACACGGCCAAGGCGCTCGCGGGGCTGACGCCGCGCCAGCGCGCGTGCGTCGTGCTCCGGTACTACGAGGACCTGACCGTCCCCCGCATCGCCGAGGAGCTCGGGTGCGCCGAGGGGACCGTCAAGCGGCACCTGTCCGATGCGATGACCGTCATGCAGCAGACGCTGGGGGCAGCTGCCCCGGCCGTGCCGGCGCTGCCGGTCGACGCCACGACACCGGCCCGGCCCGGCCCGGCCCGGAAGGCGGAACGGACGACGGAACCGGCCTCGCCGTCCCGCGCGAAGCCACCCACCACACCGGCACAGGACCTGCCGACCCCCGCAGCGACGAACGGGAGGAACACCCAGTGAACGCCACCCACATCGGCCCCTGGAACCACGACGACGAGCTGCGCAGCGCCCTGCGCGACCTGGTCGACGACGCGTCCCTCCCGGGGCTCGACACCCACCTGGACGTCGTCCGCGGACGCACGCGCCGCCGTCGGGCAGCGAAGAAGGTCGCCCTGGGGGCGACCACGCTGTGCGTCGCCGGGGCGCTGGGCGTCGCGGCGATCACGCTCCCGCAGGGAGTCCGACCCACGCCCGTCGCTCCGGCCGAGTCCCCGTCCCCCTCGGCGATCCCGACGCAGACGCCCGCATCGCCGACCTTCCCTGCAGGGATCGACGCCACGGCTCTCGCGTGCCAGCAGCCTGCCCCGATCCCGACGGGCGACGACCTGCCCGCCCACCTGAGCGTCGGGGTGCCCGCCCTCACGGCGCAGACAGCCGGCTCCGTGACCGCACCGGTCCTCCTGCGGTTCGACGGCGACGCGCGCCTCCGGTACGCCGACTCGGCCACGGGCGCGTACATCGTCACCCAGGGCGGGGTCATCGTCAGCTCGCCGCTCCCTGCTGCCGAGACCACGGGTGAGGCCACGCCTGCCCCAGGCTCCTCGGCGACCTGGGAGCTCGAGCTCGCTTCGTCCGCGTCGTGCGACCCGACCACCACGCAGCCGTCGCCGCTCCCGGCGGGTGACTACGAGGTGTTCGCGCTGCACCGGTTCCCGCTCACGGGCTACTCGGCCCTCCGAGCGGACGGGACCTGGGACGAGGAGACGACCGGGGCCCTGTTCGACGGGTGGCTCGTCGCCGAACCGGTCCCGCTGACGATCGCTCCCGAGCCGGACCCGGTCACCCCCGCACAGGAGCCGGTCGTCGTCCGGGACGCGATCGGTGCCGACACCTCGGCGGTCTTCGCGGCCTTGCGCAGGGCCGCCACGACGGGCGCCCCGGTCTCGCTCGACCTGTTCGCGCACACGCCCCTGACCGACGGCCCTGCCGGCGTGCGAACTCTCACGATCGAACCGAACACGGAGACCGGCGGACGGCCTCGTACGACGAGCGACGACGGGTGGAGCCTGGAGCTTCACGGCGGCGCCCTGGTCCCCGACGACCTGCAGGACTGGGAGAGCTTCTCCCGGCTGCTCGGTACCTTTACCGCGACCTTCGACGGCTCGGGGGCCAAGCCGATCATCACGCTCCAGGAGATCGTCGGCGCGACACCGGTGGCTCCACCGCCGGCACTCGAGGACCGGGCCGTCTGCTCCGCCTTCGAGTCGAGCTTGAACGGAACGGGAGAGGTCAGCGCCATCGCCCAAGCCGACGTCGTTGCGCTCGCCGCCGACCCGGCGCGAGCCGTGGACTCCTCGGTCTACCGAGAGATCAAGGCTCGGTGGATCGCCTCACCGCGTGTCTGGTGGGCGATCCAGTCGAGCGCGGAGACCATACGGAACTGGCACCTCGGTGGGGACGCGATCATGGGAGCCTGCGGGGGCTACTGGAGCCACTGACCGACGCTGGACGCAGCGGCCCCGCTCGCCCCGGAGAAACCTCCGACGGCGAGCGGGCCGCCCGGCTCCCGGCGACGGTCAGTGCCACGGCCGGACTCGCTCCACCTCTCGCAACCAGAGCTCCTGCGCTTGAATGGGTGCACCGTCGTCCTCAAGGAGCACGCATGCCCCGCTCGACCTCACTCTCTCGCACGTCTGCTCCCCCCTGGGCGGAGGCGGTCGCGTCCTGGACGGGCCGGATCGTGCAGGCCGTCGCGTTCTGGCTCGTGCTCGCGCTGATCCTGCTCCTGTTCGCCCCGGGCTTCGTGCGGACCGTGAGCGACTGGCTCGCGGTGCTGAACCTCCCCACCTTCCCGAGCGTGTTCTCGGTGGTCCTGGTCGGGGTGATCGCGAGCGGTCTCCTACGCAGGCAGCGTGCGGCCCTGTGGTTCGTGGTCCTCCTGTGGCAGCTCCCGGTCGCGGTGCTGGGGCTCGCCGTCGGCCTCCTGTGGGTGTTCGACGACGACAAGCAGGCCCTGCGGTCGGACGGCCTGGTCCTGACTCCCCTCGAGGTCGCGTCCTGGATCGTGGCGGTCGCAGCCGTGATCCTGCTGATCGCGGCCCGCTCGGCGTTCCCGGCGAAGGTCAGCAAGGGGGCCTGGTGGCGGGCGATCCTCGTGCTCGTCATCGGTGTCGCGCTCTCCGCGTTCGTCACCCTCCTCCTCCTGGAGGTCGTCCCGAACACGCTGCACGGGATCCGCAACCGGGTGAACTGGAGCCTGTCGGTCGCGACGGGCCTCGCGCCCAGCGACTACCCGTTGCACGCCGACGGCATGGGCCCCGCATGGCTCGCCCTGCTCGCAGGCCTCATCTCGGCCCTGGCGCTGGTCCTGGCGATCGCGGTGTTCATGCGCTCCGCCCCGCACGATGCCAAGGTCGAGGCCGCGGACGAGCTCGCGGTGCGCAAGCTCCTGCTCGAGCACCCGAGCGACGACTCGCTCGAGTACTTCGCGACCCGCTGGGACCGCAGCGCGGTCTTCTCGCAGGACCAGCGGGCGGCGATCTCCTACCGGGTCATCTCGGGAGTGTGCCTCGCGGCGGGCGACCCGATCGGTGACAAGGCGAGCTGGCCCGACGCGATCGAGCAGTGGCGTGCGCACGCCCGCCGGTTCGGCTGGGTCCCCGCGGTGCTGTCGACGAGCGAGCTCGGCGCCAAGGCCTTCCAGGCGGTGGACCTGCACCCGATCGCGCTGGGCGACGAGGCCATCATCAACACGCGCACGTTCAACCTCGACGGCCCGGCCATGCGGTCCGTCCGGCACGCGGTCGCGCGCCCGGAGCGCGAGGGCTACCGCGTCCTGGTCCGCCGCCAGTCGGAGATCGCCCCCGACGAGCTCGCGAAGCTGGTCGCCGTGGCCGACGAGTGGCGCCACGGCGAGGAGCGCGGATTCTCGATGTCGTTGAGCCGCCTCGGAGATCCCGCGGACCCGCGCGAGATGATCGTCTCGGCGCACGACGCCGACGGGAACCCGCGCGGCCTGCTGTCTTTCGTGCCGTGGGGACGCCGCGGCCTGTCGCTCGACGTCATGCGCCGCCACCCGCAGGCCGTCAGCGGCGTCACCGAGTTCATGGTCACCGAGCTCGTGGCCGCGGGCCGCGGCATGGGGATCGACCGCATCTCGATGAACTTCGCGATGTTCCGCGGGTCGTTCGAGCAGGGCGCCCGCATCGGGGCGACCCCGGTCCAGCGCTTCAACCGGCGCGTGCTGCTGATCGCGTCGCGGTTCTGGCAGCTCGACTCGCTCTACAAGTCGAACGAGAAGTACCTGCCGGACTGGAAGCCGCGCCTGCTCTGCTACCAGAACGCGGGACAGCTCACGCAGGTCATCTTCGCGGTCGGCCAGGCCGAGGGCTTCCTGCCGAACACCCCGAACCTCCTCCACCGCCGCGACCGGTCCCCCGACCTGCACCGGCCCGAGGTCTCCGCGGCCTTCGCCGAGGCCGTGCGCGCCCAGGAGACCGCGCTGCTCACGGTCTCGGCGCCCACGCGCCGCCTGACCGAGCAGCAGGCCACGCGGCACGCCAAGCTCGGCGTCCTGCGGACCGCGGGCATGGAGCCCTACCCGGTCTCGGTCCCCCGGACGGTCTCGATCGGCGAGGCCGTGCGCCTGGGCGCCCGCGTGCCCGACGTCGGCGCACCCGCGGGGGCGAGCACCTCTCCCGGCGACGTGCCCTCCGCGGGCGACCTGTCCGTCGTCGGGCGCGTGGTGCGGCTGCGCGACCACGGCGGCGTGATCTTCGCCGACCTGCGCGAGGGCACCGACGAGATCCAGGTCATGTTCACCGCGGACCGGCCGGGCCCGGACCTCGCGCTGTGGCGTCGGGCCGTCGACCTGGGCGACCAGGTGAGCGTCACGGGCGACCTGACCCGCAGCCGGCGCGGCGAGCTCTCGATCCACGGCACCGCCTGGTGCATGGCCTCCAAGGCCCTGACCTCACCCCCCGACAAGCACCGGGGGCTCGCCGACGCCGAGGCCAAGGTCCGGCTCAAGCACATGGAGCTCGCCCTCGACACCCGCACGGCCCAGGTCCTGCGGGGCCGCAGCGCGGCCGTGAAGTCGCTGCGCGACTCGCTCGCGGCGCGCGAGTTCATCGAGGTCGAGACCCCGATCCTGCAGCGCGTGCACGGTGGCGCGAACGCCCGCCCCTTCACGACGCACATCAACGCCTACGACGTGGACCTGTACCTGCGCATCGCGCCCGAGCTGTTCCTCAAGCGGCTCGCGATCGGCGGGGTCGGCAAGGTGTTCGAGCTGGGCCGCAACTTCCGCAACGAGGGCGCCGACGCGACCCACAACCCCGAGTTCACGTCGCTCGAGGCCTACCAGGCGTACGGCGACTACACGTCGATGCGCGTCCTCACCCGTGACCTCATCATCGAGGCCGCGATCGCGGTGCACGGCGAGCCGGTCTCACGCCGGGCCGACGGGACCGTGGTCCGGCTCGACGGCGAGTGGCCCGTCCACACCGTGCACGGGGCCGTGTCCCGGGCGGTGGGCCAGGAGGTCACGCCAGACACTCCCCTCGAGACGCTCCAGGCGATCTGCGAGGAGAAGGGCGTCCACTGGACCCCGACCATGACGCACGGCGCGATCGTCACCGAGCTGTACGACGCGTTCGTCGAAGGGCAGACCGTCGAGCCCACGTTCTACACGGACTTCCCGCTCGAGACCTCGCCGCTGACCCGCACGCACCGCCGCGACCCGCGGCTCGCCGAGCGGTGGGACCTCGTGGCGTTCGGCGCCGAGCTGGGCACCGCGTACTCGGAGCTCATCGACCCTGTGGACCAGCGCGAACGCCTCACGCAGCAGTCCCTGCTGGCCGCCGCGGGCGACCCCGAGGCCATGGAGGTCGACGAGGAGTTCCTGTCCGCCCTGGAGTTCGCGATGCCGCCCACGGGCGGGCTCGGGATCGGGGTCGACCGCGTCTACATGATGCTCATCGGTGCGAGCATCCGCGAGACGCTCGCGTTCCCGTTCGTTCGGCCGTCGGGCCGCGGCTGAGCGAGAGCTCGTCGGGGGCGGGACCGAGATCGGTGGGGTAGATCGACGGCGAGCCCGACCGATCCCGGTCCGGCGTCCCTGGGACGTCACGCCCGACGGCGCCTCGAAGCGAGCACCATCCCGAGCGCCATCGAGACCAGGGCCACCCCGACGAGGAAGGGCTCCCCCGGGCCCGCAGCGGCGAAGGCCCCGCCTCCGGCCGCGAAAGCCAGCACGAGGGCGGTCATGGGGACAGCGACGCGACCCTCGGGCGAGCGCTGCTTCTTGAGATGGTCGAGGACCACCCCCGTGCCCGCACCGAACACCACGGCGAACAGGTACAGCATCGTCGTCCTCGCTCCCGTGCCGCCCGTCGGCATCCGGCCAACCTTCGCGTATCGGACCGGTCCTGGCCAGTCCGACGTGCCGCCGAGGGATGCTCCGCACGAGTTTTCCGCACCACCGTGCGGAGAGATCGTCGTGGGGTGTGGATGGCGTCACACAGAGCGATAACGAACGGGTAACGTAGGCGACGATCGGGCGCAGCACGGACGGCAACGACCACTGGCTCCCGCACCACGGCAGTCAGCAGCGTCCTCCCCCGGGAGGCCGTCCAGAGCACAGGAGTCACCTCAGGTGGAAACGTCCGCACCGGTCCAGCAGCGCCCGCACGGCGCCGCGCCGACCCCCACGCGGCGTCAACGTCAGGCCGAGCTCCGAGCACGCGAGCTCGCCGCAGCAGGCCTCGAGGGACGCGCCCACACGGACTCGCTGCACGTCGAGCACCGCCACACCGCGCCCCGTCCTGCGACGTTCGCGGTGCCCCAGGTCGCCGCTCCTCCGGCCCCCGTCGAGCCGTCGCTCTCCGTCCCGGCCCACTTCGCCGGCTCGCACCAGGCACCAGCCCCCGCCCGCCCGGCCCCTGCCAGCCCGGCCGTCTCCCCGGCCGCCGCGGCCCGCGCCATGGCCCCCGTCGAGGCTCCGGTCGCAGCCCGGCCCGCGGCTCCCCGCGTCTCGCCCTTCCCGCCCACGGGCATCCAGCGTGCCGCCGAGCCCGTCGCGCCGCTGCAGACACCCTCAGGTGAGATCCCGGTCGTCCTGGTACCCGCCCCGACCCCTCTGCGCTCGACCCCCACGCCCGTCGTCGCGGCCCCGCAGAGCCCGGTCGTCGAACCCGCGTCGTACGACGCGGCGACGGTCGAGCACCCCTTCGCCCCTCTCACACGACGTGAGCGCAAGACCGGCGGACCGGCTACGGGTCCCACCCCGGTCGTTGCCACGGCAGCACCGACGCGCGGACCTCTGTTCGGCTCCAAGTTCGTGGCCCGCGCGGCGACGGGTGCAGCCTTCGTGGGTGCCCTGGCGTGCGTCCCTCTGGTGCTTCCCAGCACGGCCTCGGGGGACTTCGCCCCTGGCGGCATGCGGACGGACCTCGCGGACGACGAGGCCGGCGACACCACGACCGAGCTCGCCCAGCAAGAGGTCGACGCCGAGGAGCAGCTCCTCAGCCAGGCGCAGGACCTCCTCACCCGCGCCGACGGCCCCGCCGCAGACCGGGCCACGAGCCCGCAGGACCTCGCTGACGCGAAGGCCGAGCTGGCCGCGCTCACCGAGTCCCTGATCGCCGAGCGCGCCCAGGGCACGGACCGTGCCTCGCGTTCGAGCGAGCGCACAGCCCTGACGACGGAGACCGCCGCAGAGGTCGACACCGAGGCCGCCGCCCCGGCGACCAGCGAGGACGTCGCCCGCGCGGCGAACCGGGTCGCGGTCCTGCTCCAGGACTTCGGCGAGACGGGCGCTTCCGGCGTCACGCCGGCTCCGGCGACCCCCGGCGAGCTCGCGGCCGAGCGCCGCGTGCGCGCGGCGAACCTGCTCGCCCAGTGCGGGTCCACGAACTACGCGAACGGCAAGATCCCGGCTTCCGCCCTGACGACGCTCTCGTTCGCTCGCAGCCACATGCTGCGTTGCGACGCGGCGGCGATGCTCGAGGAGCTGTCCGCGGCCTACCAGCAGCGCTTCGGCGAGCCGATCGGCCTGACAGACTCGTACCGCTCCTACGCCAGCCAGGTCGCGACCCGCGCGGCCAAGCCCGGCCTCGCGGCAGTGCCCGGCACGTCCAACCACGGCTGGGGCCTGGCGATCGACCTGACCTCTCCCGCGTCGAACCCCGGCTCGGCCCAGTACAAGTGGCTGCGCGCCAACGCCCCGCTCTACGGATGGGACAACCCGGCCTGGGCCCGGACCAACGGTTCCAAGCCCGAGCCGTGGCACTTCGAGTACGCGTCCGGCTGGTAGCCGGCACTCAGGCGAACGCCGCCTCCACCGTGGGGGCCACGGCCCCGTCGGGAACCTCTCCGCGCAGGACCTGCGCGACGACGTCCGGACGGGTGAGCGGGAACATGTGCCCCTCGCCGCGCAGGCCGTAGACCTTCGCGCCCAGCCGAGCGCCGAGCTCACGCTCCTCGCGCAGGAACGCCCCCTGGCCACGCCGCCCCCAGCCGACGAGCTGGACCGGGCGCACGGCGAGCCTCTGCAGCGCGCCCGCGTCACGCGCGAAGAGCTCGGTGACCCGTTCTGCCTGCGCCCAGCTCTGCTCGTACTGCCCGGTGAGCAGGCGCCACGCCTCGGGCGTGCCGTAACGGCGGACGGCCTCGTCGTCGGGCAGCGGGTCGGGGCGGTGCGTCGCGTCGTACCAGGCCCGACGACGCAGCGCGGGCCCCCACCTCGTCACCGCGGGGCAGCGAGAGAGCAGCAGGCCGCTCGTGTGGACGACCCGTTCCGCGAGGAGCGTCAGTCCCACGGGGGCCGGACGCTCGGGACGCCGCGGGAGGAACGGGGTCGTGGGGTCGAGCAGCAGCACGGCGCCGACCTCCTCGGGGTGGGTCAGCGCCCACTCGATCGCGGCCAGGCCACCCACGCTGTGCCCCACGAGCCCGACGCTGCCCGGCGCCTGGGCCTCGACCAGCCCGAGCTGGGCACGGACCTCCCCGACCGGGGCCGTGACGGCGGTGTCCCAGGAGTCGAGCACCAGGACCGTCGCGTCCGGGTACTGCTCACGCACCACGCGGGCGACGGGCTCCATGTCCGAGGGGGCGAGCAGGAGACCCGGGAGGACGACCCAGGTCGTGGGTGCCGGTGCGATGATCGCCGAAGCCATGCGGCACAGTCCATCACGGCTCGCTGTGCGCCACCGGGGAGCGCGCTGTGCCGTCCTGGGGAGCATCTGTCTCCGGTGCGCGCCGGCGCGGCCGGCGCAGCGTCAGGACCTGCACGGCCAGCACGAGCACCACGGAGAACGCGACGACCTGGACGCGCTGCACGATCCCGGTCCCGACGGGGAGCGGGCTGCCGAACAGGCCGATCGTGCCGGTCACGACCCCCAGGAACGGTCCCAGCGCGCCCGCGAGGCGCGCCGAGAAGCCGAGGAGGGTGCGCCGTCGGGCACGCGCGAGCCACACGACCCCCGCGCTCGCGACGAACGAGCTGACTCCCGAGGCCACGCTCGAGAAGGTGTGCGCCTCGTGAGCGAGGCTGAGCTCCCCGGCCGCCTCGCGTGCCGCGCAGTCGCCCACCGAGAGCGCGCAGTCGAGCGGCAGCAGGGCGTCCGCCACGGTCGCGAGGCCGAACGCGACGAACGCCCAGAACGTCACCTTCTGCCCGAGGGTCGCGGCCGGCGCGCCCGCCCGGCGGGCGCGCACGTACGCCGTCCCCAGGAGGGCGAGGCCCACGAGCACCAAGGCTCCCGACGCCACGTCGGTGGACCGGAAGAGGGGTGAGGTGGCCTGGTCGAGCGCCGCGAGCTCGGACAGGTACGACCGCGCGGGGTCGAGGGGCCAGCCCGCCGCCGCCTCGACGACGACCCCCAGGTAGAGGATCCCGGCGAGGGCGAGCAGAACCTGCGCAGCCGAGACCAGCCGAGCGCCCGGACGGCCCGCGCGCGACCCATCGGGTGAGGGCTTCGAGCTCATGCGACCAGGGCCTCGACGCCCGCGACGATGCGCTCGATCCCGAAGTCGAGCTCGGCCTCGGCCGAGTACGCCGACTGCTGCGCCTCGCCGACCGTCGCGCCGACGCGGCCCGCGACCGTGAACGTGCTCATCGCGCTGATGCGCTCGAGGAGCGGGGCGTTCGCGGCCCACCACTCGTCGTCGGTCTGGCCGCTGGCCTCGTGTGCGGCGCGGGCCGCGCGAGCGCGGCGTGCAGCGGTGGTCGCCTGGCCCACGACGAGCGTCACGGTCGCGTCCATCGCGACGTCGTCGAGTCCGACTCCCTCGATCGCTCGGAGCTCGACGTCGTACTTGCGGGTCTCGCCCGGTCCCAGGACGGGGCGCGCGAGGTCGACGTCGAGGAGCCACGGGTGGGCCGCGAACAGGTCCCAGTTCGCGCGGGCCACCGATCGCAGCCGGTCCTGCCACGTCGTCCCCGTCGCACGCCCCTGGGGATAGAGCTCGCCGTAGGCACGGTCGACCACCAGGTCCACGAGGTCGTCCTTGTTCTGCACGTAGGTGTAGAGCGACATGGTGCCGATGCCCAGCGCGGCCGCGACCTTGCGCATCGAGAGCCCCGTGAGCGCCCCGTCCTGGTCCGCGAGCCCGACGGCGGCACGTGCCACGTCGTCGGGCGTCCGGGACTGCTGGGGGCCCCGCGCGCCACGGTCGGCGTGCAGACCCCAGAGAAGGGCGAGGGTCCGCGCGGGGTCGCGCGGCGCGGGGGGAGCTGGGCTGGGCGTGGGGGTCGGCACGGGCTGCCTCCTCGGTCGGGGTCAGGGATCATCGAGGAGTGCCCGACGTTCACCCGAACTGTCGGGAATGATCTGCGTACATCGTACGTTGATCGGCTCGGGAAACGTCGACGGACGGCGTACCAGGAAGGCCTCGTGACCCCAGCAGCCCCCCTCTCGACGGGACCGACCGCGCCACGACGGGGCGCCGGCGCCGCCGCTCTCGCCTCGCCCGAGCACTGGGACCGGGGAACGGTCGACGACCTGCTCGACGCGTGGGCGTCGGGCGACGCGTCACCCGACGAGGTGTTCTGGGGCGCGGTGTGCGCCGAGGCACTGAGCCATGTCGCGGCTGGGCGCCTGGTTCCCGTGGTCCGGGAGGACACCGGGAGGTCGACGGGCACCGGCGGGCCGGCTGCCTCGGCCGGAGCGGCGAGACCGGCCGAGGCCGACGGTGCGCCGCCCTCGGTGGGGTGGCGGGTCGGCCCGCTCGACGGCCCCTCGCTCGACCGTCTGGACGCGCTCACCGAGGCCATGCCGTCCGACGGGCGAGGACCGGGCGCGACGAGCGGCACGGGCACCCGGACTTCCCTGGTCCGGGGCGCCATGGATGCCGTGGCCGACACCCTGGTCCGGGAGGTCGGGGCGAGCGTCGGAGCACCTCGCGGGGTGGCGCGCGGCCTGGTCGCGAGGCCGGGAGCCGGCACGAGCCGGGGTGCCGCCGAGGCGCTCGCCGCCGACGCGGTCGACGGCCGGCGGGTCGCCGCCGACGCGGCCCCCGTCCCCGACCAGCTGGTGGCCTGGGTGCACGATGCCACGGCCCTCCTCGACCCCCGCGTGGCCGTGAGCCTGCGGCTCGAGCCGCTCGTGCTCCGCACCGCCGGTCCACGGGCCGCTGAGGACGACCCGCTGCCTGCCGAAGACGACCGTCACGAGGACCTGGCCACGTGCGACTGGCGCGCGACCGTGGTCGTCCGCGGCCCCGCCGGGTCCCGCACCGCTGACGAGCTCTGGGCCGCGGCCCGGTCCGGCACACGAACGCGCGAGGCGCAGGAAGAGGTCGGCGACGTCCTGGTCCGCCTGCGCGCGGGAGCGACGGCCTGGCCTCCGCTCGACGAGCTGCTCGACCAACCCGTCCCCCGCGCGCTCGTGCTCGCCCCGGCCGACGTCCGCGAGCTCCTCGCCGAGGGCTCCGCGTCGCTGGCCGCGACCGGGATCGCGGTCGAGTGGCCCGCAGGCCTCGCAGGTCATGTCCGGTCGGTCGCGGTCTTCTCCCCGACCGAGGTCCCCGGTGACGACCCGGCCGGTGAGCGCCGGGCCCTGCCCGCTCTGCTCGGATCGTCCGGCCTCAGCCGTCAGCGTTCCGTCCCGTCGTCGCCCATGACTCTCACGCACGAGCTCACGCTCGACGGTGTACGGCTCACCGCGGCCGAGCGCGAGCACCTGGCGCGCGTCCACGCGGAGGGGCGCTCCGCCGTCGTGCGGCTGCGGGGGCGCTGGGTCCTCGCGGACCCGGCCGCAGCCACGGCCGCGACGCGACGCACGCCCCAGCCCGTCTCCGCGCTCGACGCCGTCGCGGCCGCGCTCACCGGGGTCGCCCGCGTGGGCGACCAGGACCTCGCCGTGACCCCGACGCCCTGGCTCGACCGCCTGCGCGCCGAGCTCGAGGACCCTGCCCCGGCGCGCGACGTCGTCGTCCCCCCGGGGCTCCGCGCGACGCTGCGCGACTACCAGCTCGACGGCCTGCGCTGGCTCGCACGCCTGACAGGGCTGGGCCTGGGCGCGTGCCTCGCGGACGACATGGGCCTGGGAAAGACCGTCACGCTCATCGCGCTGCACCTGCACCGCGCTCGCCCCCGGCCCGACGACGTCGCAGGTCCCACCGGGGAGCGCGCGGGCACCGGACCCACCCTGGTCGTGTGCCCGGCCTCGCTCCTGGGCAACTGGGAGCAGGAGATCCGCCGGTTCGCACCGGGCGTCGCGGTGCGGCGCTTCCACGGCGCGTCGCGCGACCTGCGCGGGGTCGCCGACGGGTTCGTGCTGACGACCTACGGGACCGTCCTGTCGGACTCGTCCCAGGCCGCCCCCGTGCTCGCGGCGCACGGCTGGGGGCTCGTCGTCGCGGACGAGGCCCAGCACGTCAAGAACCCGGGCTCGAGCACCGCGAAGGCCCTGCGGACGATCCCCGCCGAGGCGCGCGTCGCCCTGTCCGGGACCCCCGTCGAGAACAACCTCACCGAGCTGTGGGCCGTCATGGACTGGCTCAACCCCGGCCTGCTGGGCTCGCGCGGGCAGTTCCGGCGCCGGTGGGCCGACCCGATCGAGCAGACCCGCGACCCCGTGCTGGCCGAGAAGCTGTCCCGTCTGGTCCGCCCCTTCCTGCTCCGACGACGCAAGTCCGACCCGGGGATCGCGCCCGAGCTGCCGCCCAAGACCGTGACCGACCAGGTCGTGCCCCTCACGGCCGAGCAGGTGGGGCTCTACGAGGGCGCCGTGCGGTCGGCGCTCGACGAGATCGACCGCGCCGAGGGTATGGGGCGCCGCGCCATGATCGGCGGCCTGCTCACGCACCTCAAGCAGATCTGCAACCATCCGGCCCAGTACCTGCACGAGGACGAGCCCCGGCTCTCCGGACGATCGGGCAAGCTCGACGCGTTCACCGAGCTCGTGGCGACCGTCCGGGCCGAGGAGGGCGCGATCCTCGTGTTCACGCAGTACGTCGCGATGGCCCGGCTCCTCGAGTCCTGCCTCGCGCGTCGCGGCGTCCCGACCATGCTGCTGCACGGTGGGACGCCCGTGGCCCAGCGCGAGCAGATGGTCGCCCGGTTCCAGAGGACCACGGAGATGCCGCCCGTGTTCCTGCTCTCGCTCAAGGCCGCAGGCACCGGGCTCAACCTCACGCGGGCCGACCACGTCATCCACTACGACCGCTGGTGGAACCCGGCCGTCGAGGAGCAGGCCACCGACCGGGCGTACCGGATCGGTCAGACCCGGCCCGTCCAGGTGCACCGGCTGACGAGCGAGGGAACCATCGAGGAGCACATCGCCCGCATGATCGAGTCCAAGCGCGAGCTCGCCGACGCGGTCTTGGCACCGGGTGGGGTCGAGGGCGCGATCTCCGAGCTCAGCACGGACGACCTGGCCGAGCTCGTGGCGCTGCGGGCGTCCGAGGGTGAGCGTTTCCCCGCGAGCGACCTGCCCGGCACCGCCGGCGACGAGCGATCTCCCTCTGCAGGAGAGAGGGGGCACTCATGAGCGCCGTGGGCTTCCCGGCCTTCCCGCCGACCGGTACGGCGACCAAGGGCGCCGTACGGCGCGGACAGTCCTGGTGGGCACGCTCGTGGGTGCGCGCGATGGAGGAGTTCGCGCTCGACGCGGGTCCGCTCAAGAAGGGGCGCGCCTACGCGCGGACCGGTCGGGTCGGTCCGATCACGGTCAGCCCTGGCGCAGTCCAAGCCCGCGTACAAGACGACGATGGGGAGATGTACCACACGGTCGTGTCGCTCGAGCCGCTGACCGACGACGAGTGGGACAGGTTCCTCGAAGCCCTCGCCTCACGGTCAGGACGCCTCGCAGCCCTGCTCGCAGGTGAGATGCCACGGGACGTCGTCGCCGCGGCCGTCGACGCCGACGTCACGCTGCTCCCCGGGATCGGTGACCTCGAGCCCGAGTGCGACTGCCCCACCTGGGACCTGCCCTGCCTGCACGCGGCGGCGCTCAGCTACCAGGCCGGCTGGCTGCTCGACGCCGACCCGTTCGTGCTGTTCCTCCTGCGCGGCCGGTCGCGCGAGCAGGTGCTCGACGCGTTGCAGGGGATCTCGGCGAGGGGCGCCGGGACGGGAGCGACGCCGTCGGGCCCGCGGGTCCTCGGCGAGCTGCCTCCCCCGCCCGACGTCCCCGAACCGCCCGTCGCGGCGGACCTGCTCGTCGGCGTCCCGGACCGGACCCCCGACGGGACCCCCGTCGACGTCGCAGGGCTGCGAGCCGTGCTCGCCGCGGCGGCTCTCGACGCGGCCGAGCGGCTCACGGCCCGGGACCGCTGAGGGCCTCGGGCGCTCAGGCGCGCTCGAGCAGGACCATGACCTCGTAGTGCGAGGTCTGCGGGAACATGTCGAGCACCCGGCCACGCACCGGGCGCAGCGACGGCATGGCCGCGAGATCGCGGGCCAGCGACTCGGCGTTGCAGCTCGAGTAGACGACCTGCCGCACGGTCGAGGTCTCGAGCCACCCCGCGAGCTCCGCGCCGATCCCGCGCCGCGGCGGGTTCACGATCACCAGGTCAGGGACCCGCTCGGCCGCGAGAGCGAACGCGGTCGCGTCACCCGCCCGGAACGTCAGGTCGTCGAACCCTGCCTGCTCGGCGCTGCGCTCGGCACTCACGATCGCCTCGCGGCTCGACTCGATCCCGACCACCTCGCGCCCCGGCGCCGCACAGTGCAGCGCGAACCCGCCGACCCCGCAGTACAGGTCCCACACGCTCGCTGGCGCGGCCTCGTCGACCCACTCGCGCCCCTGCCGGTACAGCGCAGCGGCGACCTCCGTGTTCGTCTGGAAGAAGCTCTGCTGACGCAGGTGCATCTCGATGCCGTTGACGCGCATGGTCAGGGTGTCGGCCTCGGTGAGCAGGATCTCCTGGTCCCCCTCGAGCGCGGCCTTGTGCTCGGGCAGGATGTTGGCCGACACCACACGCGCCTGCGGCAGCGCGTCGAGCAGGCTCGGCAGGTGCTTGCGCAGCCGCGAGACCGGCTCCTGCGAGCGCAGCACGAAGCGCACCATGAACTCGCCGTCGGGCGACTGCGTGACCAGCACGTTCTTGAGCTCACCGCGTCGCGTCGTCACGTCGTACGGCGTGAGGGCGGCGCGCGTGACGAACGCTGCGAGGACGGGGAAGACGGCCTGGAGGTCCGCCGGGTACAGGCCGCAGTCCTGGAGGTCGACGCCGCGCCCGCCCGCGTCGAGGATGCCGAGCGTCGGGTGCTCGACCGTGCCGCCGACGACCATCTTGGCCTTGTTGCGGAAGCCGGACTCCTGGCTCGGGAACGGGCGGTCCCACCGCAGTCCCCCGTGCGCCGCGAGGAGGTCGCCCGCGTGCCGCTGCTTGTCGGCGAGCTGCGCGGCGTAGCCCTGCCCCATGAGGGTGCACGAACGGCACTCGTGGGCGTCGAAGTGGGGGCACTGCATTCCCCCGAGTCTACGGGGCGGGCCTCACGGGCCGGCCCTGCGCGGGCCGGCCCCGGACGTGGGCCTCGGACCTGCACGGGCCGGGACGTGCAGGCCGGGCCGGGCCGGGACGGTCGACCGCTACCCGGGGTTCGTGCCGACCACCACGGTCGCGCCGAGGTCGTCGTCGGTCACCGTCCGGGCGACCAGCCCGGCCTGCTCGAAGAGCCCGACCGCGACGGGGGCCTGGCGCTCGCTCGTCTCGATGAGCAGGTGGCCGCCCGGGGCGAGCCAGGCCGCGGCGTCGGCGGCGACCCGTCGGTGCACGTCGAGCCCGTCGGCACCCCCGTCGAGCGCGACCCGGGCCTCGTGGAGCCTGGCCTCGGGGGGCATGGTCTCGATCGCGTCGGTCGGGACGTACGGGGCGTTGACGACGAGCACGTCGACCGTTCCTCGCAGCTCTTCGGGCAGCGCGTCGTACAAGTCGCCCTCGTGGACCTGTCCGTGAAGGTTCCGGCGCGCGCACCGAACGGCCGCGGGGTCGATGTCCGCGGCGTGCAGGTCGATACCGGGACGGGCTGCACGCAGCACCGCGCCGAGCGCGCCCGTGCCGCAGCACAGGTCCACGACCGTCGCGTGCTCGGCCGTGAGGTCCCGGGCCGAACCTGCGAGGAGCTCCGAACGCCTGCGCGGCACGAACACCGTGGGCTCGACGAGGATGCGCAGGCCGCAGAACTCGGCCCAGCCGAGGACCTGCTCGAGCGGGAGCCCCGAGACCCGGTGCGAGACCATGTCGTCGAGCTCCGCAGGAGAGGTCGCCGCGGCGACGAGCAGGTCCGCCTCGTCCTCGGCGAACACGCAGCCCGCGGCGCGGAGGGTGAGCACGATCTCTGCTGGGGTCATGGGGGGCTCACGCTACTACCCGGTGGGAGGGACGCGCGGGCGGATAATGGACACGTGCCCGACGCCGCAGCCCCCGTCCCCGCCCGCCCCGCCTCTCCCGTGGTCGCCACCCCGCGGGGTCCGTCCCCGCAGGCCCGCGCCCACGCCGAGGACCTCGCCCGGTTCGTCGAGGCCTCGCCCTCGTCGTTCCACGCGGCCCGAGAGGTCGCCCGCCGCGCGGTCGAGGCGGGCTTCACGCTGCTCGACGAGGCCGACGCCTGGCCGCTCGCGGGCGCGGAGGGGCGTTACGTCGTCGTGCGCGACGGTGCCGTCATCGCGTGGACGACGCCCGCGGGGGCCAGCGCCACGACCCCCTTCGCGATCCTCGGCGCGCACACCGACTCCCCCGGCTTCAAGCTCAAGCCCAAGCCCACCACGGGCCGCGAGGGCTGGTGGCAGGCGGGCGTCGAGGTGTACGGCGGCCCTCTGCTCAACTCGTGGCTCGACCGCGAGCTCGAGCTCGCCGGGCGCCTCGTGACGCTCGACGGCCGCAGCCACCTGGTCCGCACCGGTCCCCTGCTGCGCATCCCGCAGCTCGCGATCCACCTCGACCGCGGCGCCAACGACGGTCTGACGCTCGACAAGCAGCGCCACACCCAGCCGGTGTGGGGGCTCGGCGCGCTCGGCGCCCCCGACGCGGACCTGCTCGCGCTCCTCGCCGAGCACGCGGGCGTGCGGGCCGCGGACGTCGGCGGGTACGACCTGGTCGTGGCCGACACCCAGGCCCCGCGGATCTTCGGGGCGCACGAGGAGCTGCTCGCCTCGGGGCGGCTCGACAACCTGCTGTCGGTGCACGCCGGGCTCACGGCGCTGCTCGACGTGGCGGCGGGGGCGCCCGGGGCGTCTGCCGGGGCCGGCCACCGGGGGCGGCACGAGACGCCCGTCGCCGTGCTCGCGGCGTTCGACCACGAGGAGATCGGCAGCGAGACCCGCTCGGGGGCCAGCGGCCCCTTCCTCGCCGACGTGCTCTCGCGCATCAGCGCCGGGTTCGGAGCGAGCGAGGAGGACCGGCACCGTGCGCTCGCGGGGTCGCTGTGCGTGTCGAGCGACGTCGGCCACTCGGTCCACCCCAACTACCCCGAGCGCCACGACCCGGCCAACCGGCCGCTGGCCGGCGGCGGCCCCATCCTCAAGATCAACGCCAACCAGCGGTACGCGACCGACGCCCACGGCGCGGCAGCCTGGGCCGCCGCCTGCGCCGCGGCGGGCGTCCCGAGCCAGGAGTTCGTCTCGGAGAACACCGTGCCGTGCGGGTCGACGATCGGGCCGCTCACCGCGACCCGGCTCGGGATCCGGACGGTCGACGTGGGCGCGCCGATCCTCTCGATGCACTCGGCGCGCGAGCTCACGGCCGTCGCGGACCCGTACTACCTGTCGCGGGCGATCAGGCAGGTGTTCGCGGGCTGAGGAGGGCGGGCGGGCGCTACGGCGGCCCTGCCTGCCCTGCCCGAGTCGCCGAGGTAGAACGTCCTGCGCGAGGTAGAACCCCTCGCGTACTACGTCGCGCAGGACGTTCTACCTCGCGGTCCCGGGGGCAGCGTCCGCGCGACGGTTCGGCCCGGCACGCCCCAGGTGGGAGACTCGAAGACGTGCCCAGCCCGTCGCGAACCCCGGAACCGGACGCCGCGTCGACCAGCCCGTCGCGCGGCTCCTCGCCCACCGGCGACCCGGACGCTCGCGACCGCACCAGCACGGGTCTCCCGACCGTGCCCGACCGTCCCGGCGCCCTGCTCGACGTCCTGCTCGCAGGCGGCCGCCGCGCCGACCGGCTGACGCACGTCGAGCACCTGCCCGGGCGCCCCGGTCAGCACGCCGACTGGCCCGGCTGGGCCGACGCCTCGCTCGTGGCGGGCTACCGCTCGATGGGCGTCGAGCGACCGTGGGCGCACCAGGTCGAGGCGGCCGAGGCCGCCTGGTCGGGCCGGCACGTCGCGCTCGCGACCTCGACCGGCTCGGGCAAGTCGCTCGCGTTCTGGCTGCCCGCGCTCACCGCGGTGCGCGCCGACCGCGCGGCCGAGACGCTGGCCCCCGGCCGGATCGAGAGCACCCGGTCGCGCGGCACGGTCCTCTACCTGAGCCCGACCAAGGCCCTCGCGGCCGACCAGGTCAACGGTCTCCAGCGCCTGCTCGACGCGTCGCGCGCGAACGACGTCAAGGTCTCGACGTGCGACGGCGACACCTCGTTCGAGGAGCGCAAGTGGGTCCAGGAGTACGCCGACGTCGTGCTGACCAACCCCGACTTCCTGCACTTCGCGCTCATGCCCAACCACCGCCGCTGGGCGCGGTTCCTGCGGAACCTGCGCTACGTCGTCGTCGACGAGGGGCACTCCTACCGGGGCGTGTTCGGGGCGCACGTGGCGCTCGTGCTGCGGCGGCTCGCCCGGCTCCAGGCGCACTACGCGCCGGCGCCACCAGCCGGGTCGTCCGCTCCGGCCGGCACCCCCCGGAACCGCCTCACCTTCGTCGTCGCCTCGGCCACCACGGCCGACCCCGCGGCGAGCGCCGGCCGGCTCATCGGGGTCCCGCCCGAGCAGATCGTCACGGTCGACACCGACACGAGCCCCGCGGGGCGCAAGACGTTCGCGCTCTGGCAGCCCCCGGAGGTCCTGGGATACGAGGCCGCGCAGGCCCGCGCCGCGGCGGCGAACGACCCGGCGGCCGACGCGGCACTCGCCGAGGCCCTGCTGATCGACCCCACGGCCCACGACGAGCTGGGCCTGACGAGCGACCCCGACGAGCCCGCGACCCCCGGCGACCCGCCCGAGCGCCCGCGCCGGTCCGCGACCGCCGAGGCCGCGGACCTCCTGGCCGACCTCACGGCCGCGGGCGCCCGCACGCTCGCCTTCACCCGGTCTCGCCGCGGGGCCGAGGCCGTCGCGACCCAGACCCAGGACCACCTGCGCGTCGTCTCGCCCCAGCTCGCGCGCCGCGTCGCGGCGTACCGCGGCGGGTACCTGCCCGAGGAGCGCCGAGCGCTCGAGCAGGCGCTGCGCAGCGGCGCGATCCGGGGCCTCGCGACGACCAACGCGCTCGAGCTGGGCGTCGACATCTCGGGCCTCGACGCGGTCCTCATCGCGGGCTGGCCGGGCACGCGCATGTCGGTCTGGCAGCAGGCGGGCCGCGCGGGGCGGGCAGGAGCCGACGGCCTGGTCGCGTTCGTCGCGCGCGAGGACCCGCTCGACACCTACCTCGTGCACCACCCCGAGGCGATCTTCGCGGCCCCGCTCGAGGCCACGGTGTTCGACCCCGCCAACCCGTACGTCCTCGCGCCGCACCTGTGCGCGGCGGCCGCCGAGGTCCCGCTGCGACAGTCGGACCTCGCCGTGTTCGGCGACCCCGCCGCGGTGACCGAGCTCCTGGGCGTGCTCGTCGCGCGGGGTGCGCTGCGCCGTCGGGCGTCCGGGTGGTACTGGACCCACGCCCAGTCCGCCGCCGCGATGACGGACCTGCGCGGCTCGGGCGGCTCGCCCGTGCGCGTGGTCGAGTCCGGCACGGGCCGCCTGCTCGGCACGGTCGACGCGGCCTCGGCCGACGGGTCGGTCCACGACGGCGCGGTCTACGTGCACCAGGGCGTGAGCTACGTCGTGGAGACCCTCGACCTGCGCGACGGCGTCGCGCTCGTCGCACGCCGGGACGTCGACTTCGGGACGTGGTCGCGATCCGTCACGGAGATCGCGATCCACGGGATCCGCGACGAGGGCCAGGGCGAGGCCCAGGCCTCGGTCGGTTCGGCTCCGTCGGACGACGGCCCGACGGCGGAGGCAGCCCCGTCGGACGACGGCCCGACGGCGGAGCCCACTCCGGGCGACGAGCCGTCCGTCCCGCAGGGCTCGGCACCGAACGACGCCGCACACCCTGCGATCCAGCGCTGGTGGGGCCCGATCGGCTGGGGGTTCGGGCCTGTCGAGGTCACGAGCCAGGTCGTGAGCTTCCAGCGCCGACGCCTGCCGGACCTGCAGATCCTGGGTGTCGAACCGCTCGACCTGCCCGAGCACACGCTCCCGACGACCGCCGTGTGGTGGACCGTCCCGGCCGAGGTCCTCGAGGCCGCGGGCATCGACGCCGAGACGGCGCCGGGAGCGCTCCACGCGGCCGAGCACGCGTCGATCGGCCTCCTGCCGCTGCTCGCGACGTGCGACCGCTGGGACCTGGGCGGGGTGTCGACCGCGATGCACGTCGACACCGAGCAGGCGACCGTGTTCGTGTACGACGCCTACCCGGGCGGCGCGGGCTTCGCCGAGCGGGGCTTCCGCCTGGGGGCGACGTGGCTGCGCGCGACCCGGGCCGCGATCTCGCGCTGCCCGTGCACGGACGGCTGCCCCGCGTGCGTGCAGTCGCCCAAGTGCGGCAACTTCAACAACCCGCTCGACAAGGCCGCGGCTGTCCGCCTGCTCGACGCGGTGCTCGCGTACGCGCCTGCGTGACCGTGGCCCGAGCCCGACGAGTCACCGTGCCGACGCCGGTCCCGCCCGTGCCGCGGCCCGCGCCGTCCCCAGCGCCCCGGCCCATCCCGTCGCCTCGCGCGTGACGTCGACCCTGACCACCCCGTCGCCCTGCTCGACGCACGCCACGACCACGGCGCCGTTGCGCTCCGCGGTCTCGCGCGCCGTCGGGCACGCGTCCCAACCCCCCTGGAGGGCGGTCGCCCCGGCGACGGCCGCGAGGTCCGCTGCCGTCTGAGCCTGTCCCCGCGCGCCCTGCGCGGACGACAAGGCCGCGAGCGCGAGCCCCAGGACGAGCGCGACCGCGATCAGACCGAGTGCGAGCACGGTCCCCGAACCCCGGTCGCCGGGCCTCACGGCTCGTTCCACGCGACCGCGGCCCCGCGTGCCTGGAGCGGCGAGCTCGACAGCCAGCCGCCGACCACGGGCTTGGCGACCCGCACCTCGACCCACGGGTCGCCGCGCGAGACGGTGACCGTGGCGTCCGCACCGGCCACCTGCCCGACGACGGCACGCACCACCGAATCGTCCTCACCGATCGCGACGGCCCGGGCTGCGGCGCGAGCGGCGTCGGCGGCCTGGAGCTGCGCGTTCGCCGCCGCGGCGAGCGTGAGGACGGCCACCAGCACGAGGACGACCGCGGGCAGCGCCAGGGCGAGCTCGGCGGTCACGGTGCCGCGCTCACGGTCCGGTGACCTCCGTCCCCGCCCCTGCCGACGCCGCGACCGACCCCGCGTCCGCTGCCGCGAGGTCGCCGACCGTGGCGCCCACGTGCTGATGGCCGTCACGCTCACCCGATCGACAGGGCGCGCTGGATGATGCCGAGCAGCATCTCGCGCACCTCGCCGCTCTTGAGGATCGCGATCAGCAGGCCCGCGAACCCGACGGCGGCGATGGTCGCCACCGCGTACTCGGCGGTCGCGAGACCGGACTCCGGATCGTCACCGCGGACGCGGACGAGCAGCCCCGCTCCCGTCGCTCTCGCTCGGTGCATGGCCTTCATGGGTGCCTCCTGGCTCTCGTGGCCCGCCTGTCGCGGGCCGTGCCGCCCACTGTGGCGAACGGCGGCCCTCGCGCGCTGGGCCGAGGGTCGCCGCTGTGGAGCGGCACCCCGCGGGAGATCCTGTGGACAGCCCGCTCGCAGGGGCCAGGCGCTCCCGCGAGGCGGGGTCATGACCCTCTGACGGCCTCCTGCTGCGCCAACCAGGTGAGGATCGCTCGGTTGGTCTCCTCCGGCAGCTCTTGCTGGATCCAATGACCACAGTCCAGGGTGACCACGTCCACCTGGGGGACGAACTCTGCCAGCCTCTCGGACCGCGCGACCTGGTCCCGGTCGCCGTAGATCATGAGTGTCGGCTGCCGGATGATCGGGTCCACGCCCGCCAGGAGACGCCAGTTGCGGTCCAGGTTCCGGTACCAGTTGATGCTTCCTGTGAAACCGGTCGACTCGAACGCGGACACGAGGACGGCCAGCTCGCCGTCGCTCATGACGGGCTCGCCGAGCGGCGTCTGCGCCCGGGCGAGGTTCATCATCGCCATGCCGGGCTCTGGTGCTCTGGGGGGCTCGTTCTTCCGGTACAGGTTGCGGAGGAACTGGGAGGTGTTCGCGTCGAGCACGGCGTCCGCGACGCCTGGCTGTCGGTTGAAGTGGACGAAGTAGAAGTCGCCGCCCAGCACCTCTTCCATGAGCTCGACCCAGGGCCGCTCTCCGCGCTCCTGGTACGGCAGGCTCAGGTTGATCACCCTGTTGACGCGGTGCGGGTGCAGCAGCGTCAGCCCCCAGACGACGAACGCACCCCAGTCGTGACCGACGAACGTGGCGTCGTCGTACCCGTAGTGATCGAGAAGCGCGACGAGATCGCCCGACAGATGTTCGATGTCGTACGCCGTCACGTCGGCCGGGCGGGACGAGCCGCCGTAACCTCGCTGGTTCGGGACGATGACGTGATAGCCCGCCGCGACGAGGGCGGGCACCTGGTGGCGCCAGGAAGAGGCATGCTCCGGCCAGCCGTGGCACAGCACGACGGGCCGTCCTGCGTTGTGCCGGCCGGCTTCGAAGACCTCGAGCTCCACTCCGTTGACAGGAACGAGGGTGGGTTCGGGGAAGTCGCTGAGGTCGGGCATCGGGGTTTCTCTCCATCGGGTACCGGGACTTGTCGGTGAGCTCATGCCGCCATCGTGCGACCAGTACAGGTCAGCTTGTGACCGGTACTGCGCACGCCCGTACCCCGCGGTCTCTCGCGCCCGCCGCGACCACCCGCGAAACTGGTCGCGAGGGGCTGTCGATTCCGTCGGTGGTCGCGCGTCATCGTGATGAAGGACCATCCATCCGCACCACCTGGAGGAATCATGAGCACCGAGTACGCAGTCCTCATCCACGCCCCGGAAGACGGCACGCCCGCCATGCGCCCGGACCTGGCCGAGGAGATCATGGCCCAGCACGAGGAGTTCTCGCGCCGTGTCGAGGCGGAGGGTCACCGGATCTCGGGCGGTGTCGAGCTCGAGGCAGCCGGGACGGCGACCCTCGTCCGCCCGGGGGTCGGGACGACCGAGGGCCCGTTCACCGAGCTGGCCGAGCAGATCGGCGGCATCTACCTGGTCGTGAGCGACGACCTGCCGGGCCTCGTGACGATCATCGACGAGGTCTTCGCGGGCGACGGCTGCACGTACGAGATCCGCCCCACGGTGGATCACGGCGGGGTCGACGACGCCGCCGCGACCGCCGGCGCACGGGCGGAGGCCTGAGCCGTGAAGGTCATGTTCCTGCTGTACGGGGACGAGCAGGTCTGGGCCGATGCCTCCGCGGAGGAACGTTCGCGGTACATGGCCCAGCACGACGAGTTCGCCGCGTTCCTCAGGAACCACGGGAGCATCGTGGCCGCGGAGGCGCTGAGCACGATCGCCGCGGCCACGACGGTCCACAGCCGCGAGGGTGCGGTGGTCGTGACCGAGGGGCCGTTCGCCGAGCTCGCCGAGCAGCTCGGGGGCTTCTACGTCGCCGTGCTGCCGAGCATCGACACCGCGATCGAGGCCGTCACCCTCCTGCCGCAGTACACGGTCGAGCTGCGTCCGGTCGTGGACGTGGACGGCCTGTGACGTCGTCGTCGGTCGCGCAGCCGTGACGCTCGTCGACGACGCGCTCGCCTCGGCGTGGCGCGACCACTGGGCGCGGTTGCTCGCGATGCTCGTCGCGCGCTACCGCCGTCCGGATCTCGCGGAGGACGCGCTCGCGGACGCGTTCGCGGCCGCGGCGAGGACGTGGCCCGTCGACGGCGTGCCGGACTCTCCTGCCGCCTGGCTGCGGACAGCGGCCGGGCGGCGCGTCCTCGACCGTCTGCGCGCCGAGGCGGTCGCGGCCCAGAAGGAGCCGCTCATGATCGTGGAGGCGCAGTCCGCGGCCGAGGCGGCGGACGGCACGCCGGGCATGGTCGACGACGGCGCGCACCTGCCCGACGACCGGCTGCGCCTCGTCTTCTCGTGCTGCCACCCGGCGTTGTCGGTCGAGTCGCGTGCGGCGTTGACGCTGCGGTTCGTCGCAGGCCTGCCCGTGCCGGACATCGCGCGGCTCTTCCTGGTCCAGGACGCGACCATGGCGGCGCGTCTGACGCGTGCGAAGAAGCGTCTGGTGGCGGCGGGCATCCCGTTCGAGGTGCCGGCGCCCGAGCGCCTGGACGACCGGCTCGACGACGTCGCCTCGGTCCTGTACCTGACCTTCACCGCGGGGTACGCGCCGGGCACGGGGCCCGACGTGCTGCGGGTGGCCCTGGCGGGCGAGGCGATCCGGTTGGCACGCCTGCTCGACGAGCTCCTGCCGGGGCGCCCCGTGGTGCGGGCGCTGCTCGCCCTCATGGTGCTCCAGCACTCGCGGCGCGACGCACGCGTCTCCGTCGAGGGGGCCCTGGTGCTGCTGGCGGACCAGGACAGGTCGCGGTGGCACCGCGGCGAGATCGCGTCGGGTCTCGCGCTGCTGGCCTCCGTGCCCGACGGCGTCACTGGCCTCGCGCACGAGTACCGCCTCCAGGCGTCGATCGCCGCCGCACACGCTGTCGCGGGACGCGCTACCGACACGGACTGGGGCGGGATCGCCGACCTGTACGCCGAGCTGGAGACGGCCACGGGCTCGCCCATGGTCCGGCTCGCCCGGTCGGTCGCGGTCGCGGAGGCCGAGGGGCCGACCGCCGGGCTCACGCTGATCGACGACTTCGAGGGGATCGACGAGGCGCTCCGGACCAACCATCGGCTACCCGCGACCCGTGCCGAGCTGCTGGCGCGTGCGGGCCGACCTGCCGAGGCCGTGGCGTCGTTCGAGGAGGCGATCGGCCGGTGCGGGAACGCGGCCGAGCGAGAGCATCTGACGCGGCGGCTCGCGGAGGTCCGTGAGGATTTGGTCGGCTAGCTCGGGCGGACTGGACCTGTGGACCTGTGGACCTGTGGACCTGTGGACCTGTGGACCTGTGGACCTGTGGACCTGTGGACCTGTGGACCTGTGGACCTGTGGACCTGTGGAAAGCCTGACCCATGGCCCGCCTGCCGGCCAGCATGGATCAGTGGCATCCGATCAGCAGCATCGCTGAACCTCGTCCACGTGGCTGGCTGCCTCGGAGACTCCACGAGTTCAGGACTCCGCGGCGAGCAGTCCAGGAACGTCTGGCGAGTCCCCAAGTGTTGTGGCGAGCGCTGTTCGCTCAGCGAAACCACGGCCCGCTCATCGAACACGACTCCCGATTCCCACACACCCCTGCGAGGCACACATGCTCCCCCGACCACTCGCCCACATGATCCCGGAAGGCCCGTCGTGGCCGCTCGACGATCTCCCCCTGCCCTCCGGGTACGGGGTACCGCTCAGCCGGGTCGCTGCCGGCGCGATCCGGCTCGAGTCCGCACGGCGCGACATCAGCCAGGAGGACCTCGCCGAGCTGCTCGGTCGGTCGCGCAGCGCGATCTCGCAGCGCTTCACGGGCAAGGTCGCCTGGTCGCTCGACGACCTCGGCACCATCGCCGCAGCGTTCGGCTGTCCAGTCGACGACCTCCTCGACGACGGCTCGCAGCGTGGGCGCCGCTGACCCCCACCCTCGGCTACCACGCCGCCAGCCCCGCGTCCTCGGCTCGCCGCGCGCCGGGCTGCGATCAGTCACCGCCCCTGCCGCTCACCTCGGCACGACCGTCCGCACCATCACCCGGCATCCGTTCCCCGCCGCCGAGCTCGGCCAGCGACAGCAGCATCGGCAGCAGTCCCACGGACGCCACCGCTCGCACGTCAGCACGAGCACCACCAGTACCAGCACCAGCACCAGCCACCCCTCACCCACCACCGAGCACCCCACCGCCCAACGACAGCAGCACGGGCAGCAGCCCGATGAGGACGAACGCCGGCAGGAAGCACACCCCCAGCGGCAGGACCAGGTGCACCGCGAGCCTCGCTGCGGCCTGCCGTGCGGCCGCCTGCTGGTCTCGCCGGAGCTGCTCGCCCGCCACGCGCAACGACTCCCCCGGAGCGGCTCCCTGCTCCCATGCCGGTGCCAGCGCCGAACGCACCACGTCCAGCCGCGTCGGCGCCCCGGACCACGCCTCGGCCCACCCGGCCCCGAGCACGACCGCCGCTCCGGCGCGGTGGAGGGCGACGCCGTCGGGCCCCCCGACCGCCTGGCCCACCGCCTCGAGCGCACGCAGGACGCTCGTCCCCGCGCGGACCGCAGCCGCGAGCAGCTCGAGCAGGACACCGATCTCGACCGGCCCGCCCGTCCCCGGCGTCCGGCCGGGAGCTGCCGCGACGGCCACGAGGCCACCGAGCCGAGCCCGCACTCCCGCCCGGGCGACGCACCACGGGCTCGCGGCGACCAGGAACCCGCACGACAACGCCACCGCGAGCGGCCAGTCGACGCTCACGGCGGCGCCCCCGCCGCCCTGGCCCTCGCGACCAGTCGACCTGACCACCGGCGACCCACCAGGAGCAGCACCCCGCCCGCCAGCAGCCCAGCAGATCCCACCCCGCCACCCAGCGCGGTCGCCACAGGATCGACCCCCAGCACCACGCCGAGCAGCGCCCCGACCGCCGGGAGCCACAGCAGCACGCGCGCCGTCGCCTGAGGGCCGGCGAGCGACGCCTCCCGGTCGGCCCGCGCTTCCGACTCCGCGGACAGCGCCTGGGCGATCGACTCGAGGACCGCCCCGAGGGGTGCCCCCACGTCGGCCGCCAACCGGCTCGCCGCGACGACCGCCGCGACCTGCCCCGACGCCTCGTCCGAGCCGTGTGCGCCCACGACCACGCGCAGGTCGGCGGTCTCGGGGACACCCCGGGGGTCCACCCGCACGCCGGCCGCGGTCGCCCACGCGTGGCCGGGCGCGCTCCCCGAGCGCACCAACGACGCGACGTGCGAGACGAGCACGCGCACCGAACGCCCGGCGACCGGACGTCGACCGAGAGCCCGCGCGACCACCCCGGAGCCCTCTCGCCACCCCGCCGACCGCACCCGATGACCGGCCGTCACCTCTGCGGCTCGCCGACCCGCAGGAGCCACGGCCACCCAGACCGCGCACCCGACCGTGACCGCGACCGCGAGATCGCCGCTCACACCCCGCTCCACCGGTCGGCGAACGCGTCCCATCCCTCGGCCGCGACCGGTTCCCGCACGCCGTCCCAGGTCGCGACGGGCTCGACCACGAGCTCGCCCCGGACGTCGCGCCGCACGGCACCGATCTCCGCCAGGTACCGGACCCGCCCGGACCGGCGCAGGTGCAGCACCACGTCGAGCGCCCCCGCTGCCTGGGCGGCCACGGCCTCGCGCGTCATCCCCGCCAACGCAGCGAGGGCCTCGAGCCGCGCGGGGACGACCGACGCGGAGTTGGCGTGGATCGTGGCGAGCCCGCCGTCGTGACCCGTGTTGAGGGCCATGAGGACCTCGCGGACCTCGGCACCACGGCACTCGCCCAGGACGATCCGGTCCGGGCGCATGCGCAGGGCGTTGCGGACCAGGTCCGCCAGGTCGACGGCCCCCGCGCCCTCGACGTTGGGGCGCCGCGCGGTCAGGGGGACGACGTGCGGGTGGTCGGGCACGAGCTCGCGCGCCTCCTCGACGCACACGACGCGCTCGTGCCCCGGCACGAGGGACAGCAGCGCGGCGAGCAGCGTCGTCTTGCCCGTCCCCGTGCCGCCCGAGACGAGCATGTTGGCGCGCGCCGCGACGAGGCGCCGCAGCACCGGGCCCCACGGGGCGGGCAGCCCGCCCGAGTCCACGAGCTCGTCGAGCGTGAAGGCCCGCGAGCGCAGCACGCGCAGCGAGATCACGGCCCCCGACTCGCACACGGGAGCGATCGCTGCGTGCAGCCTGGTGCCGTCGGGCAGCCGCGCGTCCACGAGCGGGCTCGCGTCGTCGAGCCGCTGCCCGCCCGCGGCAGCGAGCCGGACCGCGAGCGCCCGGACCTGGGCCACGCTCCCGAGGTGCACGGGCGCACGTTCGAGGCCCGCCCCGCGGTCGACCCAGACCTCGGCGGGCGAGTTGACCAGGACGTCGGTGACGTCGGGGTCCTCGAGCAAGGGTTGGAGCGGTCCGGCCCCGTACAGCTCGGCACGTGCGCGCCGGGTCAGGTCGGTCAGGGCGTCGCTGCCGAGCACGCGCCCGGTGCCGCGCAGCGCCGCCCGGAGCTCGGAGTCGTCGGCCGTGGTGCCCCCGACGAGCCGGCCGCGCACCTCGGCCAGGAGCCCGTCGTCGATCGGGCTCACGCAAGGACCGGGCTTCGGGTGACCGTCCGGGCGGTGACGAGCGCCGCGAGCTCGCGTCCTGCGCGTCCCAGGGGGCGACGTGCTCCGACGGGTGGGCCCTGCCCGCGGTCGACGCGCGCCGCGAGGGTCCGGTCCCATCCGGCGACGCACGCGAGCGGGAGCCCGACGACGTCGCTCACCTCCCACGGGTCCAGCCGCCCGGGCGCGGGTCGCCGTGCGACCAGGCGCATCGACCGGTCGGCTCCGGTGCGGCGCGCGAGCGTGACTGCCGCGACGGCTCCCGCGACCGCGGGCACCTCGAGCGGGGTCACGAGGAACAGCGTGTCGCACGCCCCGACGAGCGCAGCGTGGTCGGCGTCTCCCCTCTCGCAGGGCCCGGCTCCCGCCCCGGCCCCGGCCGCGGTCGGCGCGGACGCGACCGCCCCCGCAGCGAGCGCCGCGCGCGGCAGGTCGAGCACCAGGACGTCGCACGCGTCCGCGAGCGCCGAGCACACGTCGACGACCACGCCCGGGTCGAGGACCACCGGGTCGGCGCGGTGGGCGCTGAGGACCGGCACGGTGGACCAGGTCGGCAGCAGCTCCACGAGCGCTCGGCCGTCCACCTCGCCCCGGGCGTCACGGAGGTCCGCCCAGCGCGGGCCGTCCCGATGGTCGATCCCGAGGAGCACGTCGATCCCTGCGCCCGTGGTCGCGAGGTCCACGAGGACCGGTCGTCGCCCGGCCCGCTGCAACCCGTCCGCGAGCGCTGCTGCCACGGTGCTCGCCCCGGCCCCGCCGCACGCCCCGACGACCCCCACCACGTCGGCCTCTTCCCGTCCCACGGCTCCCCCTCTCGTCGCGACGCGCGGGGCAGCCGTGGGCTCGACGAGCGGGCCGCGGACCTCCTCCGCACCGGCCCGTCCGCACGGGCCGACCTTCATCCTGGGGCGAGACGACCGAGGGCGGGGGCTGCGCCGTCGGGCCTGTGGACGACCGCGCCCGCCGTGCCCCTGTGGACGAGCCCGACGTCAGTGAGCCAGAGCGAGGTACTGGTGCGCGTACGCGATCACCATCCCGCCCTCGCCCACCCCGGCCGCGACACGCTTGACCGACCCGGAGCGCACGTCGCCGATCGCGAAGACCCCCGGGGCGCTCGTCTCCAGGGCGAACGGCCGGCGCTCGGCGGTCCACTGCGGCGCGGCCGCGGCCTCGGCCCCCGTGAGCACGAACCCGTGCGAGTCGCGCGCGACCTCCGCGGGCAGCCAGCCCGTCACGGCGTCCGCGCCGATCATCACGAACACGACCGGGAGCGCACGGCGAGCGGTCTCCCCCGTCCGCCCGTCGAGCACGTCGACGTGCTCGAGTCCCTCGTCACCGTGCAGGTCGACGATCTGGGCCCGGGTCTCGACCTGGATCCCGGGGTTGGCGGCGATCTGGTCGATCAGGTAGCGCGACATGCTGGCAGCGAGCGACTCACCGCGCACGAGCATCGTGACGGACCGGGCGTGCCGCGAGAAGAAGATCGCCGCCTGCCCTGCCGAGTTCCCCGCGCCGACGATGCAGACGTCCTGCCCCTGGGCGAGGGCCGCGTCGCTGCGCGCGGCCCCGTAGTACAGGCCGTTGCCGAGGTAGCGGTCCACGGCCGGCAGCGCGAGCGTGCGCCACTCGACCCCGGTCGCGACGATCACGACCTGCGCCCCGAGCGCGTCCCCGCCGTCGAGCACGACCCGGTGCGATCCCGGGTCGATCGACTCGACCGTGCGCGTCACGACGATCTCGGCGCCCAACCGCTGCGCCTGGGTCAGCGCGCGGCTCGCGAGGTCGTCCCCCGAGATGCCGTAGGGGAACCCGGTGTAGTTCTCGATCCGCGTCGAAGTCCCTGCCTGGCCGCCCGGCGCGAGGCTCTCGACGACGAGCGTGCGCAGGCCCTCGGCCGCAGCGTTGACCGCCGCGGTCAGCCCCGCGGGCCCCCCGCCGAGGATCACGACGTCGTAGTCCGGTGCGGTGGGCTCCACTGCCAGACCGACCGCGTGCGCGACCTCACGCATGGTCGGCGCGACGAGCCGCGACCCGTCGCGCAGCTCGAGGACCGGGTGCGCGGGCGCGACCCTCGCCGCGACCTCGGCCGGCGCCTCGACCACGACCCGGTCGAACGGCACGTGGTTGCGCGTGAGGAACGTCGCCAGGTCGCGGACGCCCGCGTCGAGCCGGGGCCCGATCACGTGCGCCTCGGCCACGGGCTTCTCCGAGGCGTGCGCCTGGAGCGCGTCGAGGTAGCTGCGCGCCAGGGTCGCGACGTGGGCCGGGACCGCCGGCGCCATGGCCGCGAGACCGTAGAAGACCGTCGCGTCGAGCTTCATGATGCGCGTGGCCTCGGTCGCGCGCCCGCTCGCCGGGAAGCTCGTGCTGAGCGTCATGGGCACCTCGCCGAAGAACATGCCCGGGGTGCGGACCCCGATCACGCGTTCGTCGCCGTTGATCATCTTGGTGATCTCCGCACGCCCCTCGATCACGACGAAGAACGCGCGCTCGTCGCCCTCGTGCGCGAAGTACTCGCCCGGCAGGAGCCGGATGTCCTCGACCGCCCCGACGAGGAACTCGAGCGGCTCGGGGGGAAGGGGCTCGAAGATCGTGATGGCGCGGAGCTCGTCGAGCGTGATCATGCGTGCCTCCCACGGGGCTGGGCCACGGTCCGTCCGGCCGAACGTACCGCGCGGGCGGCACGACGACATCCCGTCGGGTGGATCTGCCCGGGACCGCACGGCACCCGCGGCACGACGACGCTGCCGAACCGGGACATCTCGTGCGCTCGCCGGTTAGGCTCACCGGGTGACCCAGCCCCAGGACTCACCGCAGACCGGTCCGCGCAGCGCGCCCCTCGCGCCTCCCCGTCCAGGCGCCCGCGAGACGCGCCCGCGCAAGGTCGCCGCGTTCTTCGACCTGGACAAGACGATCATCGCGACCTCGTCGACCGCCGCGTTCTCCAAGCCGTTCTACGCGGGCGGGCTCATCAGCCGCGGCGACGTGCTGCGCAGCGCGTACGCGCACTTCCTCTACATGGTCGGCGGCGCGGACGCGGACCAGACCGAGCGCATGCGCGCACACCTCAGCTCGCTCGTGACGGGCTGGGACGTGCGCGTGGTCTCGCAGATCGTCGAGGAGACGCTGCACGAGTACATCGATCCGGTCGTCTACGCCGAGGCCGTCGAGCTCATCGTGAGCCACCACGACCGGGGGCACGACGTCGTGATCGTCTCGGCCTCGGGCTCCGAGGTCGTCGAGCCCATCGCCGCGGTGCTCGGCGCGGACCACTACGTCGCGACGCGCATGGAGATCGTCGACGGCCGCTACACGGGCGAGATCGACTTCTACGCGTACGGCGAGAACAAGGCCCTCGCGATCCGCGAGCTGGCGGAGACCCACGGCTACGACCTCGACGCGTCCTACGCCTACTCGGACTCGATCACCGACGCTCCCATGCTCGCGGAGGTCGGCCACGGGTTCGCGGTCAACCCCGACCGGACGCTGCGCCGCCTCGCGGGCGAGAGCGGCTGGGGCACGCTCACCTTCGTGCGCCCCGTCACGCTGCGCACCCAGCTCGCGCCGCCTCGGGGCGCGGTCGTGGTCGGCGGGGCCGTGACGGTCGCGGTCGTCGGCTGGCTCGTGTGGCGCGCGGTGCGCAAGCGCTCGGGGCGTGCCGGGTAGCGATGCCCCGGGCTCTCCCGGCGGTCCGCACGAGCGGGCCGGAACGTGGCCTGTTCGAACCCGCGGGGTCCCCGTTGTCCGGCTCCTCCCGGCTCGGGATCGAACACCCGGTGGAGGTTCTCCCGTTCTCCCCGCCACCCCTTGCGCGGCGTCCCGGAGCGGCGTATCACTGAGGAACAACAGCATCAGGGACGGGCGGAACCCACGCGCGAGAAGTCCACGCATAGGACTGGCTGACCGGGCTCGCCCCGTTGCAGCACCTACCCTCGCAGCACGCTTGTTAACCCCCGTCCCGCTGGCGAGCACGGCGCCCCTCCGGGGGCGCCGTTCCCGTGCCCGGGGCCTCTTCCGGCGCCACCGCCACGCCGGGTCCGCCGCTCACCTGCTCGGTGCACCAGCTGCGCACGACAGGCGAATACGCTGACCACATGACCTCAGCGCCGAGCGTTTCCTCGTCCATCACCGTCCGCCTCCAGGTCGAGGCCAGGCCCACCGCGGTCAGCGAGCTCACGACGGCGATCGAGCAGTCGGGCGGGATCGTCTCGGCCCTCGACGTCACGGCCTCGGGGCACGAGCGCATCACCGTGGACGTCACGGTCGCGACGCGCGGCGAGTCGCACGCCGCGGAGATCGTCGCGGCGCTGCGTACCCTGCACGGCGTGACGGTGGACCGGGTCTCGGACCGCACGTTCCTGCTGCACCTGGGCGGCAAGCTCCAGATCGAGTCCAAGGTCCCCATCCGCAACCGTGACGACCTGTCGATGATCTACACGCCGGGCGTCGCGCGGGTCTGCGAGGCCATCGCGGCGCACCCCGAGGACGCGCGGCGCCTGACGATCAAGCGCAACACGATCGCGGTCGTCACGGACGGGTCGGCGGTCCTGGGGCTGGGCGACATCGGCCCGCTCGCGTCGCTGCCCGTCATGGAGGGCAAGGCCGCGCTCTTCAAGCGGTTCGCGGACATCGACGCGTTCCCCATCGCCCTGGACACGCAGGACGTCGACGAGATCGTGCGCACGGTCAAGGCCATCGCGCCGGTCTTCGCGGGCATCAACCTCGAGGACATCTCGGCGCCGCGCTGCTTCGAGATCGAGCGTCGCCTGCGCGCCGAGCTGAGCATCCCGGTGTTCCACGACGACCAGCACGGCACCGCGATCGTCGCGCTCGCGGCCCTGACGAACGCGCTCAAGGTCGTGGGCAAGGACCTGGCCGAGGTGCGGATCGTGCTGTCGGGGGCGGGGGCCGCGGGGACGGCGGTCCTCAAGCTGCTCCTGGCCGCGGGCGCGCACGACGTCGTGGTCGCCGACGTCGACGGCGTGATCCACCCCGACCGGCCCGGCCTGTCGCCCGCGCTCGCCTGGACGGCGATCAGCACCAACCCGCGGCGCGTGAGCGGGACGCTCGTCGAGGCCCTCGCGGGGGCCGACGTCTTCATCGGCGTCTCCGCGCCGGGCATCCTCACGGGCGACGACATCGCGACCATGGCACCCGACTCGATCGTGTTCGCCATGGCCAACCCCGAGCCCGAGGTCGACCCGGTCGACGCCGCGCAGCACGCCGCGATCGTCGGCACGGGCCGCAGCGACTTCGCGAACCAGATCAACAACGTGCTCGCGTTCCCGGGGGTGTTCCGCGGTCTGCTCGACGCGCAGTCGCACAAGATCACCGACACCATGCTGCTCGCGGCGGCCCGAGCGCTCGCCTCGACGATCCACGAGGACCAGCTCAACCCGACCTACATCGTGCCGAGCGTGTTCAACCCCGAGGTCACGACGGTCGTCGCGGCGGCCGTCGAGGCCGCGGCACGCGAGGAGGAGGCCGCCGCGTCGGTCGTCTGACCGACGCCCGGCCCGGCTGGACCTCTCGTCGGGGCGACGTGCCCGACGGCGCCGCGCACCGCCGTCGGGCAGGACGCCTCTCCCCCGGCCGCCCCGCCCGGACGCGGACCGCTCAGCGGGGGGCCGGCGCCCGCCGCAGGTCCGCGAGCGCGCTGACCTGCGAGCAGCACGCGGCGAGCAGCTCCTCGTCGTGGCTGATGAGCAGGACCCCGACGCCCTGCGCGGCGGCCTCGGCCTCGACGAGGCGCACGAGCGTGGCGGTCGTCGCGGCGTCGAGCATCGCGGTCGCCTCGTCGCAGATCAGGTAGCGCGGCTCCTGCGCGAGCGCCCGGGCCAGGCAGGCCCGCTGGAGCTGCCCGTCGGAGACCTGGTAAGGCCTGCGCGTGAGCAGGTCGGGGGTCAGGCCGACGCGCGCCGCGACCCCCTCGACGTCGACCGGGCGACGGGCGACCTCGGCGGGCTGGGCGATGATCGAGCGCAGCGTCAGGCGAGGGTCGGTCGAGGCTCGCGGCGACTGGAAGAGCATCGCGACCGATCCGCGCAGGTCCCCCTGGACCGCGAACCGCGTGCCCGTCGCGACCTGGTCGTCGATGGTCACGGTCCCGGCGCGCGGTGCGTCGAGCAGCGCCAGGACACGGGCGAGCGTGGTCTTGCCCGTGCCCGAGGGCCCGGAGAGTCCCACGATCGTGCCCGCCGGGACGCTGATCGAGACGTCGGTCAGGACCGGGGGCTTGCGGCGGTATCCCGCCACGACGCCACGCGCCTCGAGGCTCATCAGGCCACCTCGCGCAACGTGCGGTAGGAACGGTCGCCGACCTGGACCAGGGCTGTCGGGCCTCCCGACTGCCGCGTCTCGGGGCGGCGCAGGAAGTACACGCAGTCGTCGGGCAGGTCGGTGAGCTGCGGCGGCGAGCCCGGCAGCGGGTGCAGCCCGCGTGAAGGCAGCGCGCCCAGGAGGTCGCGCGTGTAGTCGTGCCAGGGGTCGTCGAACACCTCGGCCGCCGGGCCGGTCTCCATGAGGCGCGAGGCGTACATGACGGCGAGCCGGTCGGCCACGCCCGTGCGGACCAGGGACGCGAGGTCGTGCGTGATGAGCAGGACCGCCGCACCGTCGTCGGCGCACTCGCGCAACAGCCCCAGGACCCTGTCCGTCAGGGCCCGGTCGAGGCTCGCCGTGGGCTCGTCCGCGACGATCACCGAGGGGTCGCCCGCGAGCGCCCCCGCGACGGCCACCCGCTGGGCCATCCCGCCCGAGAGCTCGTGCGGGTAGCAGTCCAGCGCCGACGGGTCGAGGCCCACGCGCACGGCCAGCTCGTCGCTCGTGCGCGGGGAGCCGAGCGTCGTGATCGTCTCGTCGAGCTGGGAGCGCGCGGTGCGCACGGGCGTGAGGTGCGTGGCCGCGGACTGCGGGACGAGCGCGGCATGCAGACCCCGGAAGGGCTCGCCGGCGAACACGTCCAGAGCGCCCTGCGGGGTCGTGACCGTGATCGACCCGCTCCGGCGCGCCCCTGCCGGGAGCTGGTCCATGACGGCCGAGGCGAGGATCGACTTGCCGCAGCCCGACTCGCCCACGAGGGCCGTGATCGTGCCCCGCGGGACGTCGAGGCTCACGTCGCTCGCGGCGTGCACGACCGACCCGTTCGGCAGGGGCAGGCGCACGGTCAGGTTCTCGACGCGCAGGCTCACAGTCTCAGCTCCGAGGGTTGGGGTGGGGTGATGACCTTGCGCAGGGCCTGTCCCGCGAACGCCACGGCGAGCGTGACGATCACGAGCACGGCCGCGGGGAAGACGAGCGTCCACCAGCCGCCCAGGAGCAGCGAGCTGCGCGCCTCCTCGAGGAGCGTGCCGAGGCTCGGCTCGTGCGGAGGCAGCCCGAAGCCCAGGAAGGACAGCGTCGACTCGTGCCACACCGCGTGCGGCAGGAGCAGGACCACGGCGATCATGGCCTGCGGCGCGGTCGCGGGGACCAGGTGGCGCACCGCGACCTGCCAGCGGCTCGCGCCCGCGAGGACCGCCGCGTCGATGTACGGGCGCTGGCGCAGGCTGAGGATCTCCGAGCGGATGATGCGCGCGACCTGCGTCCAGTGCGTCAGGGCGATCGACAGGACGATCGCGAGGAGGCTGCCGCGGAACATCGCGACGATCACGATCCCGAGCAGCAGGTGCGGCAGCGCGTTGACCGCGTCGGTGCTGCGCATGATGATCCGGTCCGGCCACCCGCCCCAGAACCCCGCGGCGGTACCGACCACGACCCCGATCACGGTCGCGAGCAGCGCGCACAGGAGCGCCACGACGAGCGAGGTCCGGATGCCCGACGCGATGCGGACGAACAGGTCGCGTCCCGCGGAGTCGGTGCCGAACAGGTGGTCCGCCGACGGCGCCTGGCGTGCCTGCGCGAAGTCCGTGACGCGGTCGTCGACGCCCGCGAGCCACGGGACCAGGACCGCGTAGAGCACCACGACGGCCAGGACCGAGCCCGCGATCACGAGGTTGCGCCTAGCCATCGGTGCTCACCCGGGGGTCCATCAGGGCCACGACGACGTCCGCGAGGAGCGAACCGACCATGACCACGACCGTCGTCCCGATCGTCAGGAACGCCAGGAGCGCCATGTCGAGGTCGCGGGCCGACGTGACGATCGCTCCCGCGACGCCGGGCCAGCTGAAGACCTCCTCGACCAGGACGGCTCCCACGACCAGCTCGGGCAGGCGCACCCCGACGATGTTGACGAACGGCGCGAGCGAGGTCGGCACGATGTGGCGGCGCGTGATGGTCGGCGTCGGGATGCCGCGCGAGACCGCGCCGGCCACGAAGTCCTCGCCCTTCGACGTCACGACCGACTCGCGCACCGCGAGCAGCAGCCACGGCACCTGCGAGATCGCGAGGACCACGACCGGCAGGACCAGGTGCCGCAGCACGCCCCCGACCGTGGGGTCCGCTCCCCCGTCCGTGAGCCCGGCCGCGGGCAACCACCCCAGCGCGAGAGCGAACACCGCGATCGCCGCGAGCGACATGACGAACGGCGGCAGCCCCTGCACCACGACGCACAGCGCCGTGACTCCCCGGTCCAGGATCCCGCCGCTGCGCACGCCCGCCGCGATCCCCAGCGCGAGCGCGACCACGACCGCGAGCGCGAGCGCGGTGCCCGCGAGGAGCAGCGTCCACGGCAGCCGCTCGCCGATGACCTGGGCGACGGGCTGGTTGAACGACCGAGACAGCCCCAGGTCCCCGCCGAACAGGTCCTGCACCCATCCCCAGTACGTCGAGTACCAGGGCCGGTCGAACCCGAGCTGTTCCGAGATGATCGCCTTGTCGGCGTCGCTCGTGGTCATGTACCGGGTGCCGAGGTACCCGACCAGGGGGTCGAACGGCGAGTACTTGGCCGCCGCGAACAGTCCCGCCGAGACGGCCGCCGTGACCGGCACGATGAAGAGCAGGCGGCGCCCCACCATGGCCCAGATGTCGCGGTGGCGCCCCCGGCGCAGGTCCTGCACCGAGGGTGCCTGGCCCTCCGAGGGGCGGGGGGCGTCGTCGGGCACCGTGCCTGCCTGCCCCGCGTCCTGACCGGTACCGGCCGGGTGCTCCTCGCGCCCCGCCTGGACCGTGGTCATCAGTCCCGCGTCCAGGACTGCAGCGACCACCACGGCCCCCACGTCACGCCGTGCGCGTGCGGCTCGAGCACGGGGCTCGACATGGTCCAGCCCGCGTCCTTGGAGACGTACGTGTGGTCGAGGAACACGAGGTACACGTAGCCCGGGTCGTCGACGTAGGCGTCCTGGACCTCGCGGTAGGCCGCGTCGCGCTCGGCCTGGTCGAGGCTGCGGCGCCCCACCTCGAGCGCGGCGTCGACCGTCGCGTCCTGGTAGTCGCTCGGGTTGTCGTAGATGCTGCCGACGTCGGGCTGGACGAACACCGAGCTCAGGGCGCCGTACGCCTGCGTGTCCGGGTCGAACGGCTCGTCGCCGCCGCCCAGGAGCGTCGAGTCGGTGTTGATGCGCGGGTCGATCCGGTCCCAGGACAGCGCCTCGAGGTTCACCTCGACGCCCACCGCGAGCGCGTCGGACGCGAAGGCCTGCGCGAGGTCCCGGCGGACCGTGTCGACCGAGTTGTACATGAGCGCGATCTGCGCGCGCTGCCCGTCCTTGACCCGGATCCCGTCCGGGCCCTCGATCCAGCCCGCGTCCGTGAGGATCTGCTCGGCCCGGGCGGGGTCGTAGGTGAAGATCGCGCCGGGCTCGTAGGCGTCGCCGTAGACCTCAGGGATCGGGGTCGCCGCGACGCGTCCGTGCCCGCCCAGGACATTGTCGATCATCGACTGCCGGTTCGCGGCCAGGTTGAGGGCCATGCGGACCGCGGGGTCGCCCGCGACGGGGTTGTCGGTGGGGAGCGAGAGGCCGCGCCAGTCGGCCGAGGTGTGCGCCGTGACGGTCATGCCGTCCTTGCCCTCGAACGTGTTCGCGAGCAGCGGCGGCAGGTTGGTGCCGTCGATCTCGCCCGAGGCCATGCGCTGCGCGCGCGTGTTGTCGTCCGGGACGTAGAGGAGCGTGAGCTTCTTGACCTCGGGTGCTCCGTCCCAGTAGTCCTCGTTGGCCTCGAGGACCGCGCGGTCCGGGGACAGGTCGACGAGCGTGTACGGCCCGGTCCCGATCGGTGCGGTGTTGAGCGTGGACTCGGCCGCGAGGCCCGGCGTCGCGACGGACTCCGAGGGAACGACGCCGATGAGCATCTTTGTCAGGAGCGGCGCGTAGGGGTACGCGAGGTGGAACTCGACCGTGTCGTCGCCGGTCTGGACGACCTCCTCGATCATGTCGAACGACGACCGGGCCTCGGACGCGGACGCCGGGTCGAGGATCGCCTCGTACGTCGCGACCACGTCCTCGGCGCCGAACGTGCTGCCGTCGGAGAACGTCACGTCGGGGCGGATCTTCACGGTCCAGACGGTCGCGTCCTCGTTGGCCGTGGGGAGCTCCGCGGCGAGCGCGGGCTCGAACCCGGGCATCCCCTCGCCTCCCGTGAGGCGGACCAGACCGTCGTACATCTTGGCCTCGCCCGCGGCCCCGAAGCCTGCGACGGGGTTGTACCCGCCCAGCTCGTAGCCGTCGGCGAGCACTATGCCGTCGGTGCCGTCGGCCCCCGCCGCGCTCGCGCCGTCGACGCTCCCGCCCGGTGTGGTGCAGGCCATGAGGACCAGGACGCCGGTCAGGGCGATCACCGGGAGAACAGGACGTACTGCTCGAGATCGCGCCACGACGTTCCTTTCGCAGCGAGCACAGGGTGCTCACCTGGTCAGTAGTTCGGGTTCCGGCCATCGTGGCACTCCTGCGACGTTGTCGCATGAGGAACCCGGGCCGGACGACGCCGATCACCCTTTTGTCAGCACCCTCGCCCATTTCGAGAAGCAGTGACGCCGGTCACCCGATCGGGTCTAGACTCGCCCAGTCGGGGCAGGACAGGCCCCGTCGCTCGACGTGTCTCGCACCCCTCCGCGCCGCTCGCAGGCCGAGGGGATCTCACGTCATGAGCCCCCGCACCAGAGTCGATGCGCACCGGAGGTAAGAGTGCCTGAGAATGTGACCGCCACCGAGAACCAGGTCGACGGGCAGCCCGAGTCCACGGGACTGGAGAACCTCCTCCACGAGGAGCGCAGCTTCCCGCCGAGCCCCGAGTTCGCCGCCCAGGCCAACGCCCGGCCGGCGCTGTACGAGGAGGCCAAGGCCGACCGTCTCGCGTTCTGGGCACGTCAGGCCACCGAGCTCGTGTCGTGGAGGACGCCCTTCACCGAGACCCTCGACTGGTCGAACGCGCCCGTCGCGCGCTGGTTCGGCGACGGCACGCTCAACGCCGCCTACAACGCGGTGGACCGCCACGTCGAGGCCGGCAACGGCGAACGCGTCGCGATCCACTTCGAGGGCGAGCCCGGCGACACGCGCACCGTCACGTACGCGGACCTGCAGCGCGAGGTCTCGCGCGCGGCCAACGCGTTGAACGCGCTCGGCGTGACCACGGGCGACCGCGTCGTCATCTACCTGCCCATGATCGTCGAGGCCGTCGTCGCCATGCTGGCCTGCGCCCGCATCGGGGCCCCGCACTCCGTGGTGTTCGGCGGGTTCTCGGCCGACGCGCTGCGCAGCCGCATCGCCGACGCCGAGGCCAAGGTCGTCATCACCGCGGACGGCGGCTACCGCCGCGGGTCCGCGTCGGCGCTCAAGCCCGCGGTCGACGAGGCCCTCGCAGCCAAGGACGGCGCCGAGCCCACCACGGTCGAGCACGTCCTGGTGGTGCGCCGCACCGAGCAGGACGTCGAGTGGACGCAGGGACGCGACGTCTGGTGGCACGACGCCCTCGAGGCGGCCGACGTCCAGCACACGCCCGTGTGGGTCGAGGCCGAGCACCCGCTGTTCATCCTCTACACGTCCGGCACCACCGGGAAGCCCAAGGGGATCCTGCACACGACCGGTGGCTACCTGACGCAGGCCGCGTACACGCACAAGAACGTGTTCGACCTCAAGGCCGAGTCCGACGTCTACTGGTGCACCGCGGACATCGGCTGGGTCACGGGCCACTCCTACGTGACCTACGGCCCGCTGCTCAACGGCGCGACCCAGGTCATCTACGAGGGCACGCCCGACTCCCCGCACCAGGGCCGCTGGTGGGAGATCATCGAGAAGTACAAGGTCTCGATCTTCTACACCGCACCCACCGCGATCCGCGCCTGCATGAAGTGGGGCGAGGAGATCCCGAACAAGTTCGACCTCACGAGCCTGCGCGTCCTGGGCTCGGTCGGCGAGTCCATCAACCCCGAGGCGTGGATGTGGTACCGCCGCGTCATCGGTGGCGACAAGGCACCGATCGTCGACACCTGGTGGCAGACGGAGACGGGCGCCATCATGATCTCGCCGCTGCCGGGCGTCACCGCGACCAAGCCGGGCTCGGCCCAGGTCCCGCTGCCGGGCATCGTCGCGGACGTCGTCGACGACAACGCCCAGCCGGTCCCGAACGGGGGCGGCGGCTACCTGGTCCTGTCCGAGCCGTGGCCGTCCATGCTGCGCGGCATCTGGGGTGACCTCGAGCGCTTCAAGGACACCTACTGGTCCCGCTTCCCGGGCATCTACTTCGCGGGCGACGGCGCCAAGAAGGACGAGGACGGCGACATCTGGCTGCTCGGCCGCGTCGACGACGTCATGAACGTCTCGGGTCACCGCCTGTCGACCACGGAGATCGAGTCCGCTCTCGTCTCGAACCCGCTCGTCGCCGAGGCCGCGGTCGTGGGCGCCACGGACGAGCTCACGGGCCAGGCCGTCGTCGCGTTCGTCATCCTGCGCAGCGAGCACGCTGCCCGCGCGGCGGACCCGGAGGGCGCCGCGGCCGTCGAGCTCGAGCTGCGCAACCACGTGGCCAAGGAGATCGGGCCCATCGCCAAGCCCCGCAAGATCCTCGTGGTCCCCGAGCTGCCCAAGACGCGGTCGGGCAAGATCATGCGCCGCCTGCTGCGCGACGTCGCGGAGAACCGCACGGTCGGGGACGCGACGACGCTCGCGGACTCGTCCGTCATGACGCTCATCGCGTCGGGGCTCGCGAAGCCGGCAGGCTCGGAGGACTGAGCCCGGCCC